>CAYVOS010000017.1:0-11166 GCA_964453515.1 uncultured Candidatus Saccharibacteria bacterium
CTACATCGCCGTCAAGTTCGACAACCGTACCATTACCAAAAACTTTGTGACGTACACCATCACCTTCATTGAGATCGGGTACATAGCGCGGTTCATCCGCGATGCTTGCTGACGGCCTAGATAGAATCTCAGGCTCGTCATATCTGGCGCGGCCTAACCCAGTACTATAGAAACTTTGCGTGTCTATATTGTTATCCGTCTGGAACTGAGCATCGTCAATCTCACTTAAGAACCTGGACGGTGGATTGTGCTGGACGCCACCATAGAGCATGCGGCTGGTTGCATACAGCAGATAGAGTTCCTCGCGGGCGCGTGTCATGCCGACGTAACATAGCCGGCGTTCCTCTTCCATCTCGGACTGATCATAAAGTGCGCGGCTGTGCGGGAAAATCGTTTCTTCCATGCCGGTCATAAAGACCACCGGGAATTCCAAGCCCTTGGAACCATGCAAGGTCATCAACGTCACCGCATTGCCATCAAAATTCGCACTATCTAGGTCGCTCAATAGACTCGCTTCTTCCAAGAACCCAGCCAGTCCGGTATCTACGTACTCCTGAGCAACGCTTAAGAGCTCACGGACGTTTTCCTGACGGGACTCGCCTTGCGGCGTTCCGTCATCGAGGAAATGGAGATAGTCAATCCGACGCAGTAACGTATCGATCAGACCGGCGACTGAAGTTTCCTCCACGACTTCACCTAGCACTGTAAACATATCACCAAGTTCGGCGAGACCCTTGCGCGCTTTTGGAGTGACTTCCTTGCAGTCTTCCGCCCGTTGCACGGCTTGCAGCAAAGTAAAGCCATTCATCTTCTGCCAAGCAAAGAAGTTTTCCAGGCTCTTGGAACCGATGCCGCGAGCAGGTACGTTCACGATGCGCTCAAAACTCACCCGATCTTCCGGCTGGTAGATTAACCGCAAGTAAGCGATTATATCCTTGATTTCTTTCCGGTCATAAAAGCGCACGCCCCCGACAATTCGGTACGGGATACCATATTGGACCATCACTTCTTCAATTGAACGGCTCTGGGCATTTGTCCGGTACAGTACGGCGTAATCTTTATAATTTCGGATACCGGCATCGATGCCGTTGCGTACCCGCAGGACGATTGCTTCGCCCTCAGCACGTTCGTTATGCATTTGTAGCATCTGTACCGGCAAGCCATCGCCAGCGCTGGTCCATAGTTTTTTATCCGATCGTTGCTGATTCTTCGTAATAACCTTATGTGCCGCATCAAGTATATGTTTGGTGCTGCGGTAATTCTGTTCCAGCTTAATAACGGTACAACCCGGATAGTCCCTTTCGAAGTTTAAAATGTTGCGATAATCCGCACCGCGCCAGCCGTACACACTTTGCCAGTCATCACCTACGACGGCTATATTTTTGTTCGGACTAGTAAGTAGCTTCACCAGCTGGTACTGGGCAGCATTGGTATCCTGGTACTCATCGATCATGATGTATTTAAACTGAGCCTGCCATTTTTCTCGTAGCTCTTTATGGTTTTTGAGCATACGGACTGTACGGATGATGAGATCGTCGAAATCCAGTGCTGAAGCATCTTTCAAGATTTGCTCATATACCGGGTATACCTGGGCCGCGGCGTCGTGCGCCGGGCTCTTGCCCATACCGTCATAGTCATGCGGCCCGATCAATTCATTCTTCGCACTGCCGATTAAACCCCCGATGACACGGGCAGGAAAAGTTTTCTCATCAATCATTAGCCGCTTGCTGGCCTGTTTGATGGCCGATTGACGGTCAGATTCGTCAAAGATCACAAAGGTCCGGGGGATACCGATATGTTCACCGTCCTGGCGCAGTATACGCACGCAGATTGAGTGGAACGTCCCCATGTAGGGCATAAACGTGCGAATATCCGCGCTCTGTCCGAGTAAATGCGCTACCCGCTCACGCATTTCTTTGGCTGCTTTGTTCGTGAATGTCACCGCCAAAATGTTATACGGGGTCGCCCGGCGGGATGCAATCAGGTAGGCGATCCGATGTGTCAGTGTTTTGGTCTTGCCCGATCCGGCGCCTGCCTGAATCAATAGCGGCCCGTCAACACAATCGACCGCACGCCGCTGTTCAAGGTTTAAGCCGACAAGTAAGTCTTCAATCACTATGTAATTTTATCAAACGCATGCTTACGCCGAGTGCTGTAATTTATGCACCTAAGATTCCGCCCTCAACGTTGGTTGCGGGCAACCTGCAGGATTGCACTGGCGACCGACTCAGGATTATTCGAAGCAACCGCAAAGTCGTGTTGGCTATTGATGCTCACCAGCTTGCTAGCAATGTCAAAGACGATGATTGGCCCGTACCCCTTAGCCTCGCTTCCACCATGAAGCTTGATACGCCGGTAACGCGCCGGCACTGGATCTGCAGGGGAAAAATATCCTAACCTTATTAAATATTGATGAATCGTTTTATGCGGTTGAACAACGATTTAATGAGAAGCTGTTCGAGCGTCGGATTCAAGTACGCTTTAACATTGCCCTCCGTCTCGAGTTCAAAATATACGGCAGGGCAAAAACGATAGAGACTAACAAGGAAGACTCGATCCTCCTCCGGCGAAGTAAACATCATTACCTACTGCAGTTGCTGCAACTCTTCGAAGTAAATGACTTCGAGGCCATGCAAACTATCCGCTCGAAGCATCTCGAGTGTTTACTGATCGTTTCAAAAAATAAGATAGACCGGTAGCGTTGCCTGCGCTTAGTCAGATCGAGATTGTGCCGGTTATAAACAGTAGCGCGACGACGGTCCCCAGACCTAAAAATAGTATGAGCATAATAATGAAGACAATCGCGTCAGACGAACGCTTTCGATCAGTCTTAATGAGAGGCGTCGGTACTTCGCTTTCCGGTTGTGCCACGTGCGCGAGTTGCTCACCAGCCGATGCTGCCGGTTGTGCGGTTTGTTCCGACGCAATTGCCGTTTGAGGCGCGGGCTGCTGGTCGGTCGGCACAGGAGATGATGGGACAGTTCCATCCGGCGCTACCGCTGGTGTGGCTGCGACAGTTTGTGCTGTTACTTCAGGTGGCGACATATTCCAATCAGCGACGGATTGACCTTCCGCACGTGCGACTGATCGCCTAATCTCTACCGGCACGGCAGCGAGCAGTTCTTCTTTGCCCTCAGTCTTAGCATTTTCCAGACCAGCTGGCTGTTCAACCGGTGTTATTGGCACTGCGGCCAGGCTGAGTTCATCGGGCTTTGCCGGTTCAGCCGGCTGTACGTGCTCGCGAGGCGGCGATATCTTATGGTGCAATAACGCTGCATGGTTGGTAGCCGTACTGCCGAACGGTCGGGCGATTATGTGTCCGGTGTGTGAGGTCCTCGTTGTTAGTATTAGCTCCGATTCAGCAGTTACTGGAGTCGAGTCGGGTGACGGTGTTGGAACGGCGCCATGATGTATCGCATGCGCCGAAGGTGCAACCCGACGTGAAGACAACGACTGTAATTTCGGTTGCTTGCTTTGATGCGCGTTTGGAATTGGCGAACCATGCTCTTCAACGAGAGTCAAGTCTTGCACTTGTGACTGATGACTCACAATAACAGGGCGAGAGGTAGGTGACGGACTTCCCTTGCCTGGTTTAAAAACGTCGAAAGCCTTAGGTGCAGAAACTGGTCTCGGCCTATTCGGCATGATGCTCCTCTCGGGCATGTATCATTCGGTAAGCTGCGTCCACGATACCAGTAAACTTCATGTAGTTGATACTGGCACCGCCTACAAGCGCGCCGTCACAGCCTTCAACTTCTAGATAGCCACGTGCAGTTTGATCGTCTACACTGCCACCGTACAATACGCGGACCTCTTGCGCAACTCTTTCGCCATATAATTCAGCGATTTGGTGTCGGATAAAACGGATCGCGGTCTCAATGTGCGACGGCTTGGCGAGCTCGCCACCAAAGGTACTAATTGCCCAAATCGGTTCGTAGGCGATGACAACTTCCGCTACTTCTTCAGCCGTCAGGTTATACAGTGCCGTCACGATCTGATCGTGCAACACCTGTTTAGTCATGCCTTCCTGGCGCTCTTCTTTGTTCTCACCAACGCACAGAATAGGCCGGACATCGTTTCTGAAAGCTGCCGCAACTTTATCACGGACCACTTCCAAGGTTTCATTAAAGTAAATACGCCGTTCCGAGTGGCCAACAATGACGTAGTGTACCAGATCGTGCAGCATGTTAAATGAGACCTCACCAGTATAAGCGCCTTCGTCTTTATAGAAAGCATTTTGAGCCGCCAAATGAAATTTACGGAGGTCGATTTGCAAGCTTAACGGCTGCAAGCTGACAAGGCTTGGCGACAATACAATTTCGATGTCCCGATGAACTTTAATGCGTTCGTTCAGTCTATGAACAAGGAGACTCGATTCCTGCACGTTTAGGTGCATCTTCCAGTTGCCGGCAATCATGATTTTTCGCATAACGATTACGCCTATTGTACCATCTTAAGATTTATCCATGAGCGCCGCCACGCCGGGTAAGGTACGTCCCGCCATCAACTCCAGGCTAGCACCGCCACCCGTCGAGACGTGGTTGAACGCTTCGACCAATTTACGTTGTTCAATATAACCCGCCGTATCACCCCCACCAACGAGCGTATACGGTCGATGACCATTTGCGCCCATCATAGCCTCCATGATCAGGTCTGTCCCATGTGAGTAGGGACCGACTGGTCCCTGAAGGCCGATCATCTCGGTAACACCCATCGTGCCGTTCCATACCACGGTGTCGGCGAATTGCATACTACCCGCAATGAATGACGCAGAGAATGGCCCGATATCCAGGATCATCTCGTGTTCACGCACGTAGCTTGCCATGTGCGGCGGCCGTTTTGGATAATTTTCAATATCTGCGACAACGTGCGCGCTCCAGTCAACAATACGCGTCGGTGCAGTCTTGTCGATCTTGTTGGCAACGACGCCGTCCTGCGGCAGGTAAAAGACGAACTTGCCGTTTTTTGCCTTGTCGCGGGCTTTAGCTAAAATGTCTTTCGCAGTTTGGAGATCGGTCCGGTCGGCCAAGCTCGCCCCGATATTGATACCCTCAGTAAGCAGGAAAGTGTTGGCCATAGCCCCACCGATCGCGACCATGTCCGCGATATCGATAAATCTGTACAAGATATCTATTTTATCCGCAATTTTAGAGCCACCAATAACAGCTACCAGTGGCCGACCCGGATTCGTCATAACGTTGGTGATTGTGTCAACTTCCGTCTCTACGAGCAGCCCGGCTACGCTCGGCAGACAGTGCGTAATCGCCTCGGTGCTGGCGTGTGCGCGGTGTACGACGCCAAAGCCGTCCTGGACAAAAACTTCAGCCAAATTGGCGAGTTGGCGCGCAAAACCTTCATCATTCTTCTCTTCTTCCGGGTGAAAGCGTAAGTTTTCCAGCAAAGCGAGCTGACCAGGCTGCAAGGAAGCCGATACTTTTTCTGCTCGCTCGCCTATACAATCCGGTACAAACTCTACATCCTTGCGCAAGAGTTCCTTCAGGCGCTTGGCAACGGGGAAGAGACTGTTCTTAGTGTCGGTCGGGCTAGACGGACGACCGAGGTGCGAACAAATGATGAGTTTAACGTCTAGATCGAGGAGGTATTGGATTGTCGGGAGAGACTTCTTAATACGGTAGTCGTCGGTAATATTACCCTTGGCATCCAACGGCACATTATAGTCAGTGCGAAGTAATACCCGCTTGCCCCTGACATCTATATCCCGAACGGTCTTCTTCGTAAACATACCACCCTTTTCTGTCTTTACGCCTTATTAAACCACAAGCAGAATACTGCCAGCAACTATTCTAAAACGCGAACTTTGATCGTATCGGTCGTACCGACTACGCCGGGGTGTCGGCCGCTTGCTGTGATAATAACGTCACCCTTGGTAAAAAGCTTGTTTTCCTTGAGCCAGTCGATCAACTTCATTGCCGCCAATTTATCTGCCGGTCGCACATAACTCTTAACCCCATGTACCAGCGTCATCTGTTGCGCGGTACGAACGTCACTCGTAACGGCAATGATGGGCATGAGAGGACGACGCGTGGCGATCTGCAGCGCAGTGGCTCCGGATTTCGTTTCGGCGACAATTGCTTTCGCCTGGATCGTTTCGCTTAAGCGGATAAGACCATCAGAAATTGCCGCCTGACGCGAGCAGTCATCACGGTGCTCTGGGAATACGGCACGAATCGGGGTATGCTGTTCAGCGTAGCATACGACGCGCTTCATGACAGCTACCGATTCAACCGGATACTTACCGACTGTCGTTTCTTCACTGAGCATGACGCAGTCGGCGCCGATCAGCACGGCCGTCGCTACATCCGAAACTTCCGCACGGGTCGGGTCGGGCATTTCGGTCATACTTTGCAGCATCTGCGTGGCGATGATCGTCGGTGTCGCCGTCCGTAGACCTAGCTCCACTAACTGGCGCTGTACAATCGGCACGCTCTCAGCCGGCGTCTCAACCGCCAAGTCACCGCGAGCCACCATCACCATATCAGCTTCTTCGACGATGTCCTGCATATGATCGACCGCTGCCCTGGTTTCGAACTTCACGATCAGCTTGGCATTCATGTTGTGGTTCTTCATGAGTTTACGCATAGCCCGCAGATCGTCGGCAGTTTGCACAAAACTCTGTGCTACGTAATCGACGTCCATCGTAGAGCCAAAAGCTAAGTCTTCCTTGTCCTTGGTGGTAATAATATCGCCGCCAAAGTCAGTGTTGGGCAGGTTCATGCTTTTGCGTTTGATCAGGATGCCTTCGTTCTCGGCTTTCACGAATACAATGCCATCCTGAACGCTAGTAACCGTCGTATGGACCCTCCCGTCGTACAAAAAGATCTTTTCACCGCGCTTGACCTTTTTACTTAAGTCATACTGGATTGGAATGTGACCAGTTTTGGCATAATCCGCATTGTACTTAAAGCTCAGATGCATGCCTTCTGCAACATTAATCACCCCATCAAAGTCGCCAAGTCGGATTTTTGGGCCTTGCAGATCCTGGATAAGTGCCACCGGTTTACCGAGCTCCTTACTGGCTTCCCGCACCCATTTCGCCCATCGTCCGTGCTCCTCATGAGTACCATGGCTAAAGTTCAGACGCAAACCGTTGGCGCCCGCCTTGATAATCTCCAATACCTGCTCATAGCTGTCGGTTGCAGGGCCAAGCGTTGCAATGATTTTAGTGCGTTTAAAGTTTTCGACTGATACGCTTGGGGGCGTTTCTGTAAATCCCATACCCATCCTTTGACTTATGCTCTCTATACCTAGTTGATTTACATATTAGTATACACTCACCGTGTATGGGGGGTTCCGATAAAATCAGGAAACGTTCAGGTGGGTTGTATACTATTATTTTTGTAGTGAATAGTTCAGTTAGAACCACCAAGAAGGTCCTGTTAGCTATCGGCATCGTTTTCGTGTATACCCTGTACACGTTTGTATTGCGGAATCAGCATTCTGGTCCGGTTATCGCCCCAGCTTCACTGAATAGCAGCAGTAGCCCCAGCTCGACGGCGAGCAACTCCGGCTCAAGTGGCAGCAACGGTGGAACCGGTATGGGTAGCAGTGTGGCAACACAGTACAAGGACGGAACATACACTGGCAGCGTCGCCAACGCTTTTTATGGTAACGTGCAGATACAGGTCAGCATTAGCGGCGGTAAAATTTCCAACATCCAGTTCCTGCAGTACCCGAACGATAACCCGAACTCTCAGTATATTAGTTCACAGGCAACACCATACCTCAAGCAGGAAGCGCTCCAGGTGCAGAGCGCCAACGTCAATGCCATCACCGGCGCAACCTTTACCAGCCAGGCATTCATGCAATCAATGTCATCAGCGTTAAATCAAGCAAAAGCTTAAATAGAATTTATAAACGTGAAACAAACCGCACTCATCATGGGTATGCCGATTACCGTTGAGGTGGTCGACGATCGAATCAGCGAAACAGCCATCAAGGATACTTTCGCATACTTTGAAGCTGTCGACCAACGCTACAGCACATATAAACCGAGTAGTGAAATCTCAAAAATAAATCAAGGGTTGCCGCGCAAGCAGTGGAGTAAAGAAATGCGCGAGGTCCTGAAGCTATGCGAAAAAACCAAGCAGGAGACCGACGGTTTTTTCGACATTGAGCACAACGGCAAACTTGACCCATCAGGTCTCGTCAAAGGTTGGGCGATCGACCAAGCTGCGAAGCGCCTACGAAAATATCACATCACCGACTTTTACATTGAAGCTGGCGGTGATATCCAGACCCATGGCTTAAACGGTGACGGCGAGCCGTGGCGAATCGGCATCAGGAATCCGTTTAATACCCAGGAAATTGTCAAAGTAATACAGGTGGGAATTGCTGGCGTCGCGACCTCAGGAACGTACGTCCGCGGACAGCATATATATGACCCACACTCACCAGACAAACCAGTCCATGCAGTTAAAAGCCAGACGGTAATTGGACGAAACATCTATGACGCCGACCGGTTTGCAACCGCGGCATTCGCCATGGGCGAAGCAGGTATTAAGTTCATCGAGGCCCTGCCGGGCTTGGAGGGCTACCAAATTGACCAGCACAAAACCGCTACCATGACCAGTGGATTTAATCAGTACGTTGTATAAGGAGGAATGAACATACATGTTGGAAGCACTTGATAAACTTCTAGACCGGGTAACAATGTACCGACTACTTATCTACTACCTCGTCGGGCTTTTAGTAGTCGCCGTGGGATTTAGCGCCGCTGGCAAACTTAACTACAGCCCGGTAGCAATTGCAGGGCTTAGCCTCTATATTTTCGTCGTGGCCTGGGTTACCAATAAGATGTTTGCCTGGTTCCTGGATATCGCGGGCAACAGCGATTCCACGCTGATCACCGCACTTATTCTGGCACTTATCATTTCTCCGACCACCGACCGTTTTAACTTCCTTTTTATCACTGCAGCAACCGGATTGGCAATTGCGTCGAAATATTTGCTGACATACCGAAAACGACACTTCTTTAACCCGGCCGCTATTGCCGTCGTCCTCACAGCACTCGGTCCAAAGGAAACTGCCAGTTGGTGGATCGGCAACCCAACTATGATGCCCTTTGTGCTCATCGGCGGCTTCCTGCTCGTCCGACGTATTCGAAGGGGTGCGATGGTGTCCAGCTTCCTCATTACCTCGCTAGTCGCAACCGCCATCGAAGCCCTGCTTCATCACCACAGTGTGCTAACCACATGGCATGGCGCAATTTTCAGCTCCACCCTACTCTTTCTCGCATTTGTCATGTTAACTGAACCGTTAACCTCACCATCCACGAAAAAAATGCAAATCTGGTACGGTATCCTAACCGGCCTCCTATTCCCGCCACAAGTTCACTTTGGTAGTTTATATTCAACGCCTGAACGCGCACTGATCATCGGCAATATCTTTGCGTTTATCGTCAATCCGAAAATTAAGCTATTCCCGGCACTGACGCGGAAAATAAAGATTACCCCCGATTCCGCCGATTTCATTTTTGCCCCTGATCGAAAATTCGCATACGAGCCTGGCCAGTACATGGAATTTACATTGCCACACGACAACGTCGATTCCCGGGGCCAACGGCGTTACTTCACACTGGCATCTTCACCGACGGAAGATACTATCCGGGTCGGCGTAAAGTTCTATCAGAAAAGCAGCAGTTTCAAAGAAGCCATGCTCGACATGAACACGAACACTACTATTAGCGCCGCATCGCTTGGTGGTGACTTTATCATGCCGGAAGATAAAAATCGGAAGGTCTTGTTCATTGCAGGTGGCATAGGCGTAACACCATATCGGAGCATGATTAAGTATCTGATTGATAAAAATGAACAGCGGGATGTGGCGTTGCTCTATTCTGCCAGCACCGCAGAGGATATCGCCTACACGGATGTATTTGAAACTGCGCGGCATCAGCTTGGTATCAAGCCGGTATACATGTTGACCAAGAACGGCACCAGGTTACCAGATAACCGATTCCGCGCCGGAAAGATTACCTCCGAAGTGATAAAACGAGAAGTGCCCGACTATGCCGACCGCCTCTTCTACATTTCCGGTCCGCAACCGATGGTTGCGGGAGTAACCCACTCATTGCATGAACTCGGAGTACACGGTGAACACATTAAAACCGACTTCTTCACAGGCTACGCGTAAGGTATGAACGTAGCTGCTTAGATAGGTAGCGGGAGAGAAACGGTTTGAGGTGAGGTTGATGAATGCGTGTGCAATGTTTTTAATACCGATCACGAGTCCGCCGACAATGCTCACACTGTAAGATTTAACTGGACGGGACAATATATAAACATCGTATATTGGTAGCAATCAAGGATCTTATTCTTCCGAAACCCAACTGCCGTGTTTGGTCGGCCACCAGTTCCATTTGCCGAGCAGCACGACGATTGACGGTACGATGAGGGTGCGGACCAAGAAGGTGTCCATGAGAATCCCCAGCGACAACCCGATACCGATATCCTGGATTTCCGACGAGCCGCTGCCACCGACGAATGCGAAGACCGCAAAAGTTCCCGCAAGTACCAGGCCGGCTGAGGTGACAGTCGTGCCGGTAGTTACCAGTGCTTGCGAGACAGCTTTCTTGAGCGGTGCGCCGCGGGCTTCCTCACGGATACGCGTCATGACGAGGATGTTATAGTCCTCGCCGAGCGCCAGTAGGAAGATAAACATCAAAAACGGTAAGATAAAGGTGAGCCCGGAGTTATGCTTGATGATCATAAATATCAGGACCGATAAACCAAGGGATGCCAGGTATGAGATACCGACAGAAATGATGAGGTAGAGCGGCGCGATCAAGCTGCGCAGTAATATAGCCAGCAGCACCCCGATGACTGCGATGGCGATCGGCACCACTCGCTTCAAGTCGCGATTGGAGATTGAGCTCACATCGTAGAGCGCAGGTGCTTGGCCGACCACACCGCTACCTATTGCGTGAACACTGTCTGCAATCTGCTGGACCCCGGCTCTAACCGCTGGCGTAGCGTTCATTGCTTGCGTCGTACTGGGATCACCAGCTGTTAAACTGGCGGTAAACTGCACCGTCCGACCGTCTGGCGCGATAAAGTTCGCCAGTGCGTTGTAGAGCCGATACTCACGCAGCACTGCCTGATATCCGGCCGCAGTCGCAGGCACGATCACTCTCTTCGGCAACGTGCT
>CAYVOS010000018.1:0-7950 GCA_964453515.1 uncultured Candidatus Saccharibacteria bacterium
CTTATGCACCTTTTTACTGACAACTACAGCCACCCGGTATCGGGTATTACGATTGTTGTCAACATACTTTAACGAACAAAGTGCGCCGCGTACCACATTGCCGTTTCTGTAAACGTAGCGAAGACTTCCGTAACCATGAAAGCGGTGAGGGCGACTGAGCATAAATTGCAGCCTTTAGCCGAAGTTATTATGTTGTTTTTAGTGCGACAGACGCGTGCGGCCCTTGAGACGGCGACGCTTCAATACGACGCGACCCGCCTTAGTAGCCATCCGCTTCATAAAACCATGCTCACGGGAGCGCTGGCGTTTTTTTGGCTGATAGGTTCGTTTTGGCATGTACTTATTCTACCTTATAGAATCACTTAATTCACCTGTTAAATTTTCGCAGCATAGATACTGCTTCCCGATCCCTTCCCTGCACCTTTTGACAAAGGCCTAAGAAAATGGTCTCCTCAAGTGAAATTGACAATATTTAACCCACCAATTCTAGCAAGTTTTCCACTTACAACCAAGTGTTTTCCACAAATTTATAGGTGTTAATGATCCCTGTGCATAATTTTGTATGGAAATGGGTGTAGTGGATATTTTTCCTCAGGGTGTGGAAAAGTAAATTATTTTCCCGTATATTATTACTTACTAACTAAGAGGTGTCGGAGGGATCCATGCAACGCGATAGTGGCTTATGGCAAGCCGTATTGGGTGAAATAGAGCTTTCTGTTTCACGGGGCAACTTCGTGACATGGTTTAAAAAGACACAACTTATTCAACATACTGATGAAGCGGTCGTCATCGGCGTACCGAATGTCTTTATTAAGCAACAGCTCGAGCGTAAATATAACGAGCTGATTCTGGAAACACTGAAAAAGAACGGTGTCGAGCCAGAGCGAATCGATTACAAGATTTCTCAGGTAACTCAAGCCGTAGTCGTTGAATCAGACGAGCCAACTACCCGATCAGTGCTGGCTCCTACACCAACCATACAATTTGATAGCCAACCGCGTAATATTAATACCTTAACCCACAACTACCGCCCGGGCTTGAACGAGCGATACACCTTCGACACCTTTGTGGTCGGTTCCGGTAACGAACTCGCCTATGCCGCCTGCCAGGCGGTTGCCGCTCAACCCGGCACTAAATACAACCCCCTTTACCTATATGGTGGGGTTGGCATCGGTAAAACCCATCTTATCCAAGCGGTTGGCAACGCCATGATCTCCCGCAAGCAAGGCGCACGAGTTGTCTACGCCTCGACCGAACAATTCGTCCAGGAGTTCGTTGATGCCCTGCGCTTTAAGAAGACTACCGACTTCGCTAAACACTACCGCGGCGCAGATATCCTGATTGTCGATGATATGCAGTTCATTGCTGGAAAAGAAAAGATCCAGGAAGAGTTCTTCCATACCTTCAATTCCCTACACCAAGCGAACAAGCAGATTATTATTAGTAGCGATAAGCCGCCAAGTGAAATACCAACGCTTGAAGAGCGACTGAGGAGTCGTTTTGCCTGGGGTATGACCATCGACATGCAGACGCCGGACTTTGAAACACGCTGCGCGATTCTCCAGATCAAGGCTACCTTACATGAAATTCACTTGCCGAGCGATGTCGTTGAATACCTCGCCAATCTTGTGCAAACCAACGTGCGTGAGCTGGAAGGCGCCCTCAACCAACTGCTCGCGTTTTGTGAGATGCGCGGACTAACACCGGATATTACAGTAGCAACAGGACTGCTCGGCAGCGCCAAGACCCGGCCGAGACATTTAAGTGCCAAGCAAATCATCGAGCGCACTGCCCGGCACTTCCAAATATCCGTTGACGATATTGTCGGACCAAAACGCGACAAAGACATCGTTACCCCCCGTCAGGTGGCCATGTATATGTTGAGGAGTGAGCTACATTTAAGTTTTCCGAAGATAGCACGCGAACTCGGGCGTAAAGATCACACAACCGCCATCCACTCAGTTGAAAAGATCGAGAAAGAATCCCACTTCGATGCAACACTTCGGGATGCCATCAAAGAAATACGCGAGCGCCTGTATGTGTAAAGAAAGCGAAAAAGCTGTGGGTAAGCTGTCTACGAACAGTGGCTTAAATCAGTCGATTTTAAACCCTACATATTTTTGTACTCAGGCAGGCCTACATTTGCGCAGGTTTTCAACCACCGTGTACGCACAGTTTTACACCGCCAAGACGGCTTTTTTACCGCTGTTTGAACAATGGTTATACCCATCTTCCACAGGTCTAATAACTATAATAATAATTAAATAAAAGAATAAATAAGGAGCCTGTGTATGAAACTTCAGGTCACTCAGGAAAACCTCAACCGCGCACTTGGTACGGTAGCTCGTGTTGCTAACACGCGTAATGCTCTACCTATTCTGGCGAACATTCTCGTGAAGACCACCAACAACCGCCTAAGTGTCTCAGCCACTAACTTAGATATTGCGATCACCCACTACATTGGGGCGAAAGTGGGCAAAGAAGGTTCAGTGACAGTCCCTGCCCGTTTAATGCAGGACTTCGTAAGTAGCTTACCTGGTGGCGTGATTGACCTTGATCTCGAAGAAAACAAGTTGCACATTACAACCGATCAGTATAAGTCGGTGGTTAATGGTATTGCGGCTGATGACTTTCCGGTTATGCCTGCTATTGACGGCGGTACTTCATGGACTATTTCCGGACCAATATTGAAACGAGGGTTGCAGCAGGTAGCAATGGCGGCAAGCAGTGATGAATCTCGGCCGGTGTTAACCGGTGTGCTACTACAGACCGTGGACGGTGATCTTTATATGGCAGCTACCGACAGCTACCGCCTAGCGGAAAAGAATCTCGGGCCAAACAAAGAAACGGTCCAACTCCTGGTTCCGGTAACCGCGATGCAGGACTTGCTTCGGATTGTGTCCGACTTTGATGACGAGGTAAAGGTAACCCACGACGATCAGCAGATTCTATTCCAGGTTGGTGATGTTGACTTGGTCGCCCGCCTGATCGATGGCAAATATCCTGACTACCGCAAGCTCATTCCCCAAAAGTTTGAAATCGAAGCTAATGTGAAACGCGGTGATCTGGTGAATGTCACAAAAGTGTCCAGCTTGTTTGCCCGCGAAAGCGCCGGCAGTGTGACGATCCAAGTTGATGAAGTGGCTTCTAGCCTGAGTATCCACTCTATTGCCTCACAGCTTGGGGAAAACACCGCAACTGCGGAAGGCAAAATTACCGGTACCGGCAGTATTACGTTGAACTCACGGTACCTACTTGACGCTTTGCATGCTTTCTCGGGTGACGAGGTGAATTTCTGTTTCAATGGAAAACTCGAGCCGACGATGTTGAAAGATCCAGCCAGCGGCGATTACGTGCATATTATTATGCCGCTCAAGAGTTAAGCAAACTGGTTAATTACAGTATCGCTATCGTATTCTGCACCGACTTTGATAGCGTACACATATCAATTGAGTTGAGTCTTATTTGTTGAACTTATAGTGCTTAAGGTCGCAGAACTATCACAGCTCTTATAGAATAGGAACTGTACTATGCTTGATACGATACGATTGCAGCACTTTCGATCATACAGTGATGACTCGTTTGAGTTCGGGCCTGGAGTTAATATTATCGTCGGGCCTAATGCCAGCGGTAAGACTAATTTATTGGAGGCTATCCTCGTTGTGTCGCGGGGCAGTTCGTACCGGGCAAAAGACAGCGAGCTGATAAGCTTTGAGGCGCCCTGGGCGCGGTTGGGGGCCGGACTACCGAACAATGAGCGCATTGTAAAGCTTGAGCGTGTCAACGGGGCTGTAAAGCGCTCATTTGAAATTAATAAGCAAGTGTTTCAGCGGCTAAGCTTACAGAAGACTTTGCCGATTGTATTGTTTGAGCCGAATCACCTGTCGTTACTAACTGGATTGCCGGAACAGCGCCGGAATTTCCTCGATGACCTGATCGAACAAACGGTACCGGGGTTTGATACGACGAAGCGGCTATATAAAAGGGTACTATCGCAGCGTAATGCCCTCCTGAAACGGGGCTACCAACAGGCGCGGCAGCAGGTTTTTGTCTGGAACTTACGCTTAAGTGAGCTCGGTGGTAAGATTGCACTCGAGCGCGGCAAACTGATCGAATCGATAAATCAGCACGCAACCGATACCTACCGGGGGCTCTCCAGTACTGCGGCGTCCATCGCGTTTACATATGAATCCGGCTGCTCGCTCGAGCAGTATGAAACGAGCTTACTACATGCCTTAGAGAAAAGCCTGGAGCGGGACTGCCTTCTCGGACATACAGGTGCCGGACCGCATCGTGATGACGTACGTGTCCTTTTAAATGACCGTCCGGCAGAAGAGACGGCTTCGCGGGGTGAGACTCGCACGGTGGTGTTGATGTTGAAGATTATAGAGCTGAAGCTGTTGACTGAAGCACGTGGCACAACTCCCCTCTTGTTGCTCGATGATGTCTTTAGTGAACTCGATGGTAAGCGCCGACATGCCCTAACCTCATACCTGGAACACTACCAAACGTTCATCACTACTACTGATGCTGATTTGGTACTAAAACACTTCACGGATTCGTGTAATATTATCCCGCTCACTCACTAGCACCGGGTGGATATAGGCTCGCAATCGGTAGACTACCGAAGACGTCAAAGATACCGGCCGATTTCCCCATGCTTGCTTGTGCCCCCGACGGTATTTCGCCACCTTGACCGCTCAGTACATCGAGTACACCAGTTTGTTTCGAGTTAGCCATTTTAACGTACATTTCGGTACTATTTGGTATTTCAACGTACTCCGTACCGTAACCACTGACCGGCTTAGCATGTCCGATAAATTGTTTAAACGGGATGTTCATGACGGATACACTAACACTGAAGCCCTCTACACCTGCAGCGTTGAGTGTCCAATTTATAAGATCGGTACCCGGTGTCGATGACTGCGGCATTACCTCACACTCGCTAGCGGCGTTTCCGTCACCGAACGCCCTCCCGATAATAGTAGAGGTCGCCTTGCACCAATCTTGACGGCTGGCAACAGAAGCCACAGCACCACGGGTTTCGTTAGAAGTTTTGGTGCTGGCGCACCCTGCTACCGCCAGGCCGGCAAGTAGTAATGCGGCTCTTGCAGTATTACTGCGCCTGAGTCTGTCAAACATTGTTGGGTTATTTTTTTCATGTGCCATAACGTGTTTCCTCGCTTTCTTAAACTGCTGCAAATACAAAAAATCGCCTACAATAGTAGGCGATTACAAACAAAAAGGCGCCGATTCCCTCTTGGGCTGAATCGACACCGTATTGTATGCACTTGAATAACCGGATCACCTGGAGAACCAATGGGTAGTCCGAGTGGTGCTTCCGGCATACCGATATCCCCGCTCATCACGAGACGTACCCCGTAGGATTACTGGTGGATATGGATACCGTAACCATCTACTATAAAAATACCACATAATTTACGAATACGACAGATATGTATATAACAAATGGACGTTTGTACCAATCTAGACGCCGCCAGGAGTTTCGACACTAAACAGCTTTTCTCCATATGCTGGGTCGGTGATTTTAACTCGGATATCTTACGTACTATAAAAATCGCCAACAAACATTTAATCGATCCCATCGATATTTGCGGAAAAACTTGCTGCCCAAGAACTCCATTGATCGCTCGGATTTTATATATTAGTGTTTGTGCTGCATTTTTAGTGGGAATTTTCAGGAGGGTTACATGCTGGGAACAAATAATCTGCTTATCTAGTCTATATTCTGCCCATCGAGCGTGTAACTTCGATAGGAATTGGGTCCGATGGCGAATGTAAACATGTGAGTAGTGACCGTTCCATCACTAGTGATAAACTGGAGCTCTAGCGTAAAGGTGCTAATGTATGTTTGAGAATCAGTCTTAAAATTGCTATTTTCTCTAGTGGCGTTAACACAGATTACCATTTTACCCTGTTGTGCTTCAGTATTTTTTTTGCTTAGTACGCCCGTTAGTGCTTGCTCTAGGCTATCCAGTGTGTTTGCATCAATTTGCCACCCGCCCGGGTTAAAGGAACCATCGAAACCAAAATAGCCTGGCGTATCACTGCCGTCGTAGCCACATAGCTCTGCGAGACTTAGTTGAACTTGGGCTAAACTTTTTCCAGTGAGCTCAGCTTGGGTTGTCAGTGGTATGCCAAACCCCAATAAGTCGATTGGACTGAAATAGCTACCGTTTGCTATCTGTGTCATCGACCCGTCCTTATTTACCCTAAAAATAGTCACATTGCCAGCATTTGCCTGGCCTACAGCTGTCGGGTCCTGTACTGTTGCTATCGCGAAACCTCCGGCAACTTTTATGTTACTGACTTTTGCGTTTGGGGTTTTCTTTCTCGCGGCAGCCGTAGCGCTTTGGGTGTATTTGTCTTGCTTGCTTCCGGGTGACAAGGAGTGCGTTATTAGTGCGATAACACCAATACATGCAAGTATGCTAACCGCTACTATTATTAGTATTATTCTTAGCCTTGATTTTTCGTACCCATTTGATATGTTTGGGCTGCTTTCATATCCATCTGCTGCGTATGGATTGTTGTAGATTTCATTGTGGCTTCGTAAAAATGGATTCCATGGCATTGCTTTTCTCCTCGTTAGTTCGGTGCCCGCCAAACACTGGTCCAGTTATCGTTATAGAATGGTGTAACAGATATCTCATTACCAGTCTGATCGCCTACTTGCCCGCCTGAGACCCCGCCAAATTCATTCGAATGCGCTCCGACGTTCTGATTATTACCTACATACATTTCTGTATGATCGGATGTAATAAGTATGTCACCCGCCTGGAGGTTTGTGCTTGACGTTGCGGACGATGCGACCTGTGTAAAACCTGCTTGCGTAAGATATGATGCCTCGGTTACTGTAGTAAACTCGGGGTTGTTTTTAAAATATCCAGCCTCAGTTAATGCAGCGGCAATAAATGATGAGCAGTCGAAACTGCCGCATTTGGTAGTACAGCTTGGGTCTGATTGCCACTTCGCCCATCCAGATGTTCGTGTCGGCTGGTCGTAGCCGTAGCCGTTATTGTTTGCTATCATTATCGCCCAGCTAACAGCTTTCGCTATTCCTTGACCTGCTACGCCACCACCACAACTACCCGAGGAGATACTTGTTCCACCTTGCATAGGGTTGCCACCCATGCTTTGAATATTACTCATTGCTGCCGATAATGGTTTACCATATTGTGGACTTACAGGTCCATTACCGCTAAGAGTTTCCAGCTCAGCCGTTACTGCAGAGGATGCCTGTATGTACACAACACCGATACTTCCCAAGGGAAGGGCGTTTAGTATTTGCTGCGCCTCAGCGGTCGGCATGTTAGATGGTTCGCCACCGCCTGTAGCGGGTCCACTATTCTTTTGCTGTGCTTGAGAAGCAATATATTGGTCATCGCGCGCCGCGTTTGCAGGACCGCCACCCGGAATATCACTAGGATAGTGGTTAATGAAACCACCGGCACCGCCGCCTTCATTCACGGCGTATAGATAAAAGAATACGGGCGAAACACCAGCTGCTTCGCCGGCTGACGTAATAGCGCCGATATTACTCGAATTAAGTCCGTATTTTGCTATTACAGGCTGAGCGCCGGCTTGCTTAAGAAACCACTGCTCTACCGTGCTATTAGATATGTTCCATGTTGAGGTGATGGGTTCAGAGGCAAAAGTTTTTACCTGGTCAAGCGTATAAGATCCTGCTCCTGATCCTCCAGATGTGCTATTGGTTGTGCTGTTGTTTGAACATGGAGTAGCGTTTGGGTCGTAAAACGGCGTTTCTCCCACGATACTATTAATATCGTCCCAAGATTGCTGTGCCAGAGCAATTTCTGGCGTGAGCAGTACCAGTACGAAACCTAGGCAGATGGTAGCCCTTAGTATCGACTTTAGTTTCGGGTTGATGTTAAAGTTCATGCTTATTGCGCCTGTACCCAGTTATTG
>CAYVOS010000018.1:7960-10851 GCA_964453515.1 uncultured Candidatus Saccharibacteria bacterium
CGCAGGCGGTGGGATAGCCTATTGGACACATGAACCCGTAGTTGGCGTTGAGACCCCAGCCAACTTCAATACCCGGGCTCTGATTATTAGTACCAATAACCTGACCCTTCTGAACGGTAGCGCCCTTTGTAATGCCGCTGGCAATATTAACGAGTTCAGCGTAGTAAATAAATTTACTGCTGCTGGGAACGTTTGGTGCAGTGTCTAATTGTTCTATAACTAGTGCCTGTCCGGGCGTTCGCATGAAGTGGTTACCGGTTTGTTCAGAGAGCGTGATGGTTCCGGATGCTGGCGCACAGATGTTATATCCACCCGTGCCGGAAGGCACGAAGTCAATGCCTTGGTCGATGCTCGCAAAGCTTGATCCGGCACCGACAAGGGCGCCATACTTACCGCCTCCACAGCTGCCGCCTGGTGCAGGGCTTGAGATAGTAGTGCCTGTCGAGGGACTTTGCGTGCTAATGAGTTGGCTTGTGACGTTCTGGTCCCGCATCGCGACACGGTAACGGAATACGAGCTGTGCGGTTGCATTTTGAAATGTCATGTTGTCCGACGCGTTCGGGTCGTCTCGGTTTAACGGGCTCATGTTGTCAGGAGCGCAGGTTCCTGCATTGGTAATGACATTCCCATTACTGTCGCGCCGGATATAGCCGCCAGCCAGCAGCGAGCCGATCTTTTCGGTAAAGCACTTGCCGTAGGTATTGCTGATGGTCTGCTCTTGTCCGCTTTGGTCGAGTATGTGCTGGTTCTCTAACATGTTGTAGCTCGGATCATTTTCATAGTGCCACTCTTCTATTGGCGTCCAGCCCCATTGGATGATGTTGTAATCGGTCGTATCACTGGTAGCGGCTGAAGCTGCCAGTGACTGATTTTGCATGATGCTAAAGATGCCCGAAAAGGCTGAGATCGGATTAAATATGCGACCTGCAGAAAGTACGAGCTGCGGAATCGTATCGAGATTCATATGCGCCCACGCTTCAATACCAAGTCGACTAATGAACGAACTTGCATTGCTGATTGCAAAGTAGCGTTGATAGATGCTCTCCTGTCCTTGCTGCTCTGACAGGTATGAAAGATCCTGTACCTTGGTCTGTGCAGTACCGGATGCGGTCATCGGTGCACCTAGGTTCTGCTGCCTTTCGGTGTAGTTAGCGTTGTCAATAGCCCCTGCTTCCGCCTGATTGTCATAGCTTAGGCCGCGCGAGGTGCCACTATTTATTGCGCCGATGTGTTGCAGGGCGACATATTTTGCGAGTAATGCCCCGGCAATTGTAGCACCGCTAATTGCTGCTAATTTTGCGAGCTCTGGCAGTTTAAACATATTCAGAAGACTCTTGCCCAGTGAAAGCGCGAGCTCCTTAACAAAGACACCGATACCAGCCTCTGCACTGCCAGCGATTGCTGACATAGCACTTTTGAAGGCAGGTATAAAGATTGATGCTACGCCGATAGCGAGACCGGTATACGGATTGTCGAAGATTGCACAGACCGGACGAATAATCGGCCTGATGACATTGTCGACCGGACCGAGGAAGCTAAAGACATCATATGTATACGTCCCCCCTGCCGAGGATTGGGGTGAAATCCCGTTGTTCGAGGTATCTACCGGGATACCCTCTGCTCGCTTTATAACATTGCTATTAGCGATTTCGCTATTGTCGCCCATCAGGCGCTGTTGGGCACCGATTGCATTACCATTGACCTCGCCGTATTTCTGCTGATCGGCTGCGGACGCCACCTGGTAGGCTGTACGCTGGAGCTCGCCTTCATTGGCATTAATGACGCCTCCTGATTTTACAATGGAACCCTGCCAAATCATACAGAGCGGCGCTGCGATCGCATAGGTAGGCGCTAGGAATTTCAAAGCACCATCCCAAAAGGTAGAAGTAAAAATTTTATTTAATGTATCAATCACTGACTGCGGAAGTCCGCCGCCTCCGTTAATAACACCTTGCGTACATGTGGTGTCCTGCATACAGGCGGCCATATCTTGCTCAGCCTGGTTGGCGGCCTGTTGTTCTTCGCCTTGAGTACCAGCTTCGGCCTCGAGCGCAGCGGCGCCTCCATCGGAAATACGACTATATTCTTCTTGCTGGGTGGTGACGTCGGCTTCTTTAGGAGTCTCGCTATCAAGCTTTTTTAATTCTTGCGGATCTTTCCAGTAGAGCTTAATATCGAAATCTTCCTGGATGAGGCGGGCTGCCTTACTTCTGATGAGCCAGTTGGTACCGCGAATCGTTGTATCCTGTACATCCGCTAGCGACGATCTAATAAGACTCTTCGTCTTCCATAAACTCTTGACGTACTCGACAGGATTGAGGATTTTATCCATGGTACTGAAACTATTTTTTGCGACATCAATCGCCTCACCGCCGATGTAAATTTTTTGGAGCGTTTGCCGTTTCGTTAGCTTGCCGAGTATACTAAAACTTTGGTCTGGACCATACTCGTAAAATATCTTGCCTTGTGCTCGCAAGTCATCAACCACTTTTTGTGGGCGATACTTATTAATCATATCCCATAAATTTTCATTAGTTACTGGGTCGGTATCGTTTGCGAATTGGTCCCCTGCTTGTGTGTAGGCGCCGTTGGATGCTGAGTCGAGCGCGATGTTTTCGGCCGTAGCTTTGGTCGTACTGTCGACGGTTTCACGCGTGACTCGAGCAAACGAATAGGCGATCATGTTTTGCGCAAAGTTTGGTATGATTTGGCCGCCAATGAGGAAGAGCAGCATTATTAGCAGCAGTAGTAATATGCTGCCTGCGCCGGCACCGCCGATAAGCCATTTATTTTTGGCTAACTTTTTTGTTTTGCTCTTGAGGTTTGAAAGGCCCTTTTCTTTTTCTTTCCGAAACCCAAAGCCGGAGTTTGCATCCTCACGCAAGTCAGAC
>CAYVOS010000019.1:0-10352 GCA_964453515.1 uncultured Candidatus Saccharibacteria bacterium
GCCCAAAGGCAATTTTGCTGGCCAGCGACGTGCTTCGCGGCGCTCGGCCTCCTGCCACTCGCCGGTTATATCATACTGCAAATCTTCAAGCACTATATCACTCACGCGTGCTGACTTATTTAATAGCTGAATCTTTCTCATTTGGAATCATCTCCTTTCCGTTTGAATTTAAGATGATATCCTAAGCATAAGTTACGATACTCAAAACCTGCTGAGAATTTTTTTACAAGCAGCATACAATAGATTAATGGGGTGACTTATTGTTAGAATAGGATAGTAGGCATAACAATACATGAATCAACCTGTACAAACGACACTCAGCAAACTCCTGGAAAACTATCCTTGGCGGCAATTCAAAAAAGGACAGACTATTTTATTCCAGGGTGAGGTCCCACGTCATGTTTACATCGTTAGATCAGGTGTTGTAAGAACGTACAATATTTCCACAAATGGTGATGAACAGATCGTCTCACTCAGTGCACCCTTTGAAATTCTTCCAGAAGCTTGGTATTTGCATGATTCCTCAACCGCCTATTACTTTTATGGCGCCTATACCGATTGCCAGGTATACCTGGTACCTCGCGAAGAGTTGATTGATAAAGCGTCAAAAACCCCTGAATTATCACAGCTGCTGCTTCGTCAAGCAATGCGATTACACGTAGGCTCTAAAGTCCACATTAATGCGCTAGAACAGCCAAAATCACGTGATAAGCTGGTGCATTTGCTTCACTACCTGCTGCTTCGCTTCGGTGAAGATGTAGGCAACGGCCATGAACGGATCAATTTGCGCCTAACGCATCAGACGCTTGCAGATATGCTTGGAACTACTCGTGAGACTATTGCACTGGAATTGTCGCGCCTGCGCAAGGAAAAAGTGATCGATTACCGACAACAGCTGTACACAATCGATAAACGTAAACTATTAGCACTTCGCAACGACGAGGATCTCATCGCACGTCTACAGAGCTAGTTTGCTGTTTTACGTTTAGCTTTTACCAAGTGTTTCGTCGATGACTTTGACGAGGTTGCGTGGCGAGGCCCAGGCTTTCAGGATATACTTCTTGGCTCCTAGCTGGAATGCTTCGGATATTTCCGGTTCATCCTCTTGGTTGCTAAAGATAATGATATTTGATTTGGCTGCATTCGGTACTTCCTTGGGCAGGCGGCGAAGAAATTCAATACCGGTAACACGCGGGAGTTTCATATCGAGTAGAATAACTTCCGGCACTTTACTTGTATTGCTGCTTAACAATTTGAGGGCTGCCTCACCGTCTACTGCGGTCTTCACGTCGTGTCCATGGGTCGATAAAATTGTTTGGTAGGCTTCTCGAAGTGGCGCCTCGTCCTCTACTATTAGAATTTGTGCCATACTAACTTCTCCTCACTGTATCATTTAACCAACTAAATTTTTAACGGTGGCTGCTAATTCTGCCGGTGACAAATCTGCCTTCATGGCTACACCTGCGACGTGGAAGTCTCGTATATCGTCTTTGGTCATCGGATCTGACAGGTTGCTCAAGACAAGCGTCTTAAAACGCACGTTTGACCCGCGCTGCTTCGACAATGCCTTCAAGAATTCTACTCCGTTCATAACAGGCATAAGTAAATCGAGCAATACGATATCGGGGCGAAACGTTTTAAGTTTTTCCAGACCGACTTTCCCGTTTTCGGCAACCTCAACCTTGTAGCCCTCACTTTGTAAGAGGAATGCAAACGCTTCGCGTAGTGGCAGTTCATCTTCAATGATCAGTATTTGCTTCATAGATTAGGCTACCCTTACTCTAGTGTAGGCCTCTTGGTATAATTAGTCTATGCTGTTTCATCTCTTGTGGGATCCGTCGCATTAAGCGGTATATGAACAGTGAACGTAGAACCTTTTCCGGGAGTAGATAGCACGTCGATGTGGCCGCCGTGTAGGTTCATGATTTGATCGGTAAGGTATAAGCCGATGCCGCTACCGCTAGCATCCGCTGCCATCTCATTTTCCAATCGGGTGAACTTGTCGAAAATAATCTTCTGTCGTTCTTCATCTATGCCGATGCCGTTATCCTGAACCGAAACCAGTACTTCGTCATCCTTCTTCTGCGTGGATATGGTAATTGTGCCTTTTTCAAGCGTATACTTCACGGCGTTACTAACCAGGTTGTCTATTGCCATATGAAAGTATTGCGGATCAACTTCCGCGGTAACTGAGTTCTTCGGCTGTTTGTAGAACAGTCTTTGATGTCGCTGTCTGGACTCTACGAGTTGTTCGTGATAGACCTGATTCAAAAGTTCTCGAATGTCAGTTCGTTCTTTGAGTAGCGTGATCCGACCGGCATCAAGGCGAGCTATGTAGAGCAGTTGGTTGATGATTTGTAGTTGCCGCTCGTTACTGTCATAGGCATGCTTGAGCATGCCGGTTTGTTTTTGCGATAAGTCGCCACCGTAGCCCTGCAATAACATGCCGACGTATTGTTTCACGACGGTTGCAGGTGTGCGCAGCTGGTGTGAGGCTAGCGACAGGAGATCGTCTTTAGCGCTTTGAACTTCTTGTTGCTTTTGGCGGTTGAGCAAGAACTCTCGGCTGGAAATTAGCAGCCAGACAACACCGGCGAGTACGATACCGGCGAGTAGTCCCCAGAAGATCGCATTCAGAGGACGGTCACGTTCGGATGCCGGGACTACATTCGGACCCGCTACGGCTGTCACGATCCAGCGGTGCTGGTATAGCGTAAATGGTATCGATTGTTTGGTGCTACCCGGTTGGCTGCTCAAGGTATTAAAATTGCTAGTTTGATAGATTGTATTATTTTGCGGTAGTCCGCTATCGTGCCACGAGATACCAAAGTTGGGGTTGGGGTTTTGCTGCATCAAGGATGCGACGAACTTATTGACATTAACCGCAATTGAAACGAAGCCATAGAGGTTGGCCTGGCGCTCGGCGGGAGTATTCAGAGGCCCGTTTGAGGTGTATACCGGCAGGTAAATGATGAATGAAGACGGTCTGGTGAAATCGGCCTTTAATTTTAAATATCCTGACATTGCCGGTAAACCGGATGTTGCGGCAGTTTGCATTGCAGCGCGCCGCACCGGATCAGTGTAGCCGTCATAGCCTGAAGATTGTTTAGGATAAGGATACCTTGCGAGGAACGTATTTGGTACGTATATGTGTCGGCTACCAGATGGAACGATAGCAAAATTAGGGTTTTGCGCTTGGACTTCCTGGAGAAACGACGGCAGCTGATTGGCGGTTATATATCGTTCAAAACCGACACCGCTAATTTCCGGAAATTGCTTAGAAAAGTTAAATGACTGAAAATATGCTTGCCAATTAGCTTGACTCATGGGTCTATCGATTGCGATTGTGCCGGCGCCTCCGCGCAGGATACTTTCGTAGAGTGCGAGGCGTGCTTGTGTAGCCGTTCCCACGAGGCGTATTTGCTGCTGAAATGCTCGCATTGTATCGTTTCGAACTGAATTTCGCACACTGTTTGCGTAGTAACCGAAGGCTGCCAACGTTGCTAAGAACACCAAAACGACCACATAAGAATGTGATCTGATTTTAGCACTTGCTTCCATCCGGTGCCACAGCGTACGCCACGAGTCAAAATCCCGCAACCTCATATAAATCTATCCAGCCACCGGCCCGTTAACGTGTATCATGCGTGTCTTAATTTTCTTCAGAAGAGCCATATCCCCCTATAAAAAATCTTACACTATTTTTATGCTTCTTTTCACGGCATATTGTGCTGAGGGTCCTTATCCTAGAAAGTATTCGGTAGAAGTGAGGTGTTGGTGGCGTGCTTGGCGATTCATTATCACGGTTACTATCACATCAGCCAGTGATTGACAGCCTTGACGGGCCCAGCATACTCGTAGCGATGTTAACGCGGTAGTACTGGCTAGTGTGTTCGATTTTATATCCAAAGGACGCATTAAGACGAAAACGTCGTAGTAAAATGTTAAAGATATTTAGTGCAGGTATTACGCGTTTCATTGACTCCTCGGCGCCGTCAGGCGCACACTTTTAGGTGCGTAAGCACGTAAAAGGAGGATATAAGGATATGGCACAACAACCAAAGTGTAACCTGAGTCTCTATCGTGACTTCCTCATCGCCAACCACAACCGCTACTCTGGACTGGGGTTGGCTAAAGTCGAGCCGTCAGGAGACATGCACCATGACAGTGTCACCCGCTGGCTGATGCGGGCCGACTTCACGCCCAGTGACGTCTGGCGGTATGCCAGACCACTGACGGATGTTACCGCGGGCTATCTGGTAGCTGACGACACGGTCGTCAGTAAACCTTTTAGTACCAACATTGACTTGGCCCGGCACCAGTACTCCGGGCGGGAACACCGGGAGGTCAACGGCATTGGTATCGTCAACTTGCTGTGGGCGAGTGGGGACGACTATGTCCCGGTCGACTACCGCATCTACGCTCCGGACCATGACGACAAAGGCAAGAATGAGCATCTCCGGGATATGCTCGACAAGGCAGACAAGCGGGGCTTCGCCCCGCTGTATGTCCTTATGGACAGTTGGTACGGCGGGTTAGACAATCTGAAAGCTATCCGTCGTCATGGCTGGCACTGGATAACCAACCTGAAGTGCAACCGTCGTGTTTCACCTGAACCGCACGTTACCGTAGCCGTCAGTGACCTGGATCTTGACGATGGAACCGTCAAGCGCGTCTGGCTGAAGGGCTATGGTGAAGTGATGGTATGTCGAATAGTCTTACGGCACCAAGACACGAGATACCTGGCAAGCAGTGATCTGACGCTCACCGATTACGAAACGTTCGTCTCCCATTGGAACAAGCGTTGGCAGATTGAAGCCATGCACGAAGGGCTGAAGCAAACCACGGGGGTTGGTAACTGTAGTGCCCAGCGGGCACATGCCCAACGTATCCATGTGTTTAGTAGCTTCGTGGCATTCCTGAGGCTTGAGAAAACAAGACAAGAGACAGGCGTCACATGGTACGAACAGAAGGCTGCAATAACCAGGGCCGCTACGCGGCAGTGGTTGGGAAGCGCGTAATACCTGGATTGTTGTCACTTGTAGGTATATAATAAATATGTGATTCAAATCACAAAATGGTATATGTAAAATTTGCCACATGTGTGGAAAACCGCTATACTGTGCTCAGTTAGAAGCAAGCTGCTGATTTCTTAACGTTAACATTAAATCATTAAGTCATTTCGTTTGGGCGCAGCTGCTGGATTCGACCCCCAGTTACCTCGCGAAAAAATAGGAGTGTTCCAATGGCAACCAAATTATTCGTAGGTGGATTGCCCTACGCTGTTACGGACGACCAGCTTCGCGAGATATTTGAAGCTGTAGGTGTCGTAACGTCGGCAAAAGTTATTGTCGACCGGGAAACTAACCGTTCAAAAGGTTTCGGCTTCGTCGAAATGAGCAGTGACGAGGAAGCTAAAGCCGCAATCGAAAAGCTCAGCAACAAAGAAGTTGATGGTCGTGCGATCACGGTGAACGAAGCTCGCCCTCAGGAGCCTCGTTCATTCAGCGGTAGTGGTAATTTCCGCGGAAACAAAAGCGATCGTAGCTACTAAATGCCCATTGTGTGAAACTACGCCCTTACGAGTAAATCCAGTTTCATAGATGGTAAGTTGTATTGCTGTAAGATGACCAGACCAAAGGTGTGAGCTGTCAGCTTGTATAGCAATCGGCTTAGGAGGCCTCTCTCACTCTTGCCACCGGGCCTACCGAAGTGAAAATGCTCAGTCAGTTGGCCGTTGACGGTTTCCACAATACGCCGGAATTTCTTGAGCAGATGTTTTTCATGTTTGGTATTCTGGCGCTTCATGTTGCTACGCATTGGAGTAATCATCTTAATACCCTTGGCACGAAGTTCCTCGTTAACCTCTGGCCTAAAAATGAAACCCTTGTCCCCAAGGTAAGTGCCAACTCCTTGGGTAGCTAGCAATACCTCGCCATAAGGTGTGTCATGCGATGCAGCGTTACCTATTAAAAAGTCTTCAATCACCCCCGATGGCGAGACAATGGTCGTGGTCTTGTATCCGGCGTACTTGGTATCCTTGGCAGCGCAACGGCCAATGTCGGCATTCGGAAAGCTCCGTGAGCCAAAGAACTTAGTCAGAGTTATCGCCGTTGTACCAACACAATCAATGATGTGCAAGTTCAAAAGATTAGGTAACAGCTTGGCTACCGATCGCCGTACCTGGTTTGCCAGCTCACTCAGATTCCTTCTTGCGGCGGTTGTATTGGCTACGGTCGATATGTTGGCCCGGAAAGCAACTGCCATGCTCCCGCCAGACATATAACCAGTATTCATCCTCGTCACAGATACCACTGAACTCCTGGAATAGAGCAAGTGTTAATAGAGATACATCGGGTAGTTTTGGCCTACACCCCACTCTAGTTAGCTGTGCAGCTAGGGCAGGTTGTTTCAAAGCCTCGTCCACCATACAATACAAGTGAATAAGCAGTAGTTCTCGATCCATATTCGTTTCTCCTTTGTTTGTGTTTAGAACTTACAAACAAAAGTATAGCGAAGAGAGACAGGCTACTGCTTATTCATTTCACACAATGGGCTTAACCGCATAATCTCATAACTGAAGCATGAGGTGTGTGATTCTAGTCACATGATCAGGACTTTCGCAAAATCTAGGGCTCTAACAAAATAGTATGGCGTTAGCCATACTATTCCTGTGTAAACAGGAGTAAGACGAAAACAATGAAAGTAACCGCTCAAATGTACAGGCAGTTCCTGGTTAACACACCAATCAACGTAACAGGTACGTACTTTGCAGATACGGCCTCCGGTTTCTCACATGACCAAGTGTTACGGTTTCTGACGGACAGCAAACTTACGCCTCGCATCATCCGTGACAAAGCACTCAGTGAGACCCCTCTCAGATCATGGTTTTGTCATGTTCGACGACACTTCGGCGCTAGAGTAGATTGCCGCCAACTGGCCTTTCGGGTTCACGGCAGCATGCAGTTTGAAGCCGTAGTGTCAACCCTGTCAGTTCTTGCCAAAGGCAGCTATGCCTTTTGGCAACTTTGTGTCGATCAGCCCGTACCAGCCTACAGACATGCGGCATGGTACTGTCCATGAAACGTAGGGGTGCGTCTTTCACGAGTAGCTGGTCGAGGATACAGAGCATGTCAGGTCACCTGGTGGCACTTCCTGACGAACGACTTGTAGCTACAGAGGTGGAACTTCCGGTAGAAATACGTCTGTGCCCAGGTGTAGATACCTTTCATGGTGTGCTGGGGAGACACGAAACTCGAGAATAACAACAACACGATTGTTTCATTGGGATGCAAGATGAGCGGCCTACCGCCCTTCGGACTGGTGGCCGCCCGTGGTAGAAATGTATCTGCAACTGCTACGAGGTTTGTTATATGATGAGAACGTAAAAAGCGCATATGTTTTCTCCTGTTTGTTTTGAAAGATTTACTAGAGAAGCATAGCGCTTTTTCAGTTAGAGGGGGAGGTTTTGAGACTCAGGTTCAACACCCTTGCGTAAATGATGCAAAGCTATTATTCTTAAAAAGTGAGTAAATATAAAAATCAATATAGAAACGTATGACCCGATTACCAATACCAGGAGGAGATGACAACACCTGGGGAGAAATCCTAAATGGGTTTCTGGATGTCTCCCACAACGAGGACGGAACACTCCAGCCCAGCGCCTTAGCCCAGGCGGGCGCAGTCACCTCAGTCAACAGCAAGACGCCCAGCAATGGTAGCGTCACCTTAGCCGCGAGCGACGTTGGAGCTGTTCCTTCGGTATTTGGGCGGACCGGAGCGGTCGTGGCCGCGAGCGGCGACTACACGGCAAGCCAGGTGCTCAACGCCGCCGACACCTCGTCAACGTCGTTACAGGCCTTCGTCGGCACCATCTCGGCTCCCGCTCTTGACGCTGCGGGCTTGACTGGAGTGACGGCGGCCAGTCGCTACGTTGGGGCCACCACCTCCGGTGCTCCGTCTTCCGGCACCTTCGCGGTCGGTGACCTCTGCGTTGACCAGACCGGCACCATCTGGATTTGCACTACGGCCGGCACGCCGGGTGTATGGTGTAGCACGCTGGGCAAGCACGTCTTCAATGTCATCAACTTCGGAGCAGACCCGAACAATACGAGCGACTCGTACCCGGCCATCCAGGCGGCTATCAACGCGGCGAGCACCGGCACGGGCGGCATCGTTTTCTTTCCGCCGGGGAACTACGGCATCTCCCAGCCACTGGAAATGGACTACTCAGGCGTGATGCTCCAAGGAGCCGGATACGGATTCACATCTGCAATTATCTGCAACTTCACGTCTGCCCAGACCGCAATGGTCATCTGTAGCGTGACAGCCGTCCGGTCCTACATTAACATCGACAGGCTGTGCATCCAGGGAAATAAGAACCCATTCTCCGGCTACGGCATTCTCTACTGCGTCGAGGTCGGGAAGATCAGCAACTGCGTCGTTCAGTTCACGGCGAGTGACGGCATTGCCATGCGCGCCACGATGATTCCCGGCTCAACAACCGATACGAACACCCTCGAAGACATCTATGTTGAGTTTGCCGGCGGCTACGGCGTATTCAACAATATTTCCGGCGACAACGAATGGTCTCGCGTCCATGTCAACGGCGGGGCGATGAACGCGGCGCCGCCCTACAGCCCCACAGTCGTCTACAGCACCTTCAGCCACGTCAGCTACAACGGCTTCCTTTACACCTGCGCCGTCGAGGGCACCACCAACATTGCACCCAACGGGACGGCAATCAGCAACGCCAACTGGACGTACGTGACGTCTCTGGTAGGCGGCCTGGCGACGCTGTGGAACTCTAGCACCAACTACGCGGCCAGCATGCCGGGAAACCCGGTGCTGGTCTTCTACGGCTCCAGCGGTTACCTCTACGCCTGCGCCGCGGCGAACACGAACACGCCCCCGAGCGGCACGACCAGCTCCACCAGTGAATGGGTCTACATGTCGGGCCTGGACGGATTCCACGTTGGCAGCGACGCCGTCAAACTCAGCGTCTGCCATCCCTTCGACTGCGTTCAGTACGGGCTGAACATAGTCGCCAATGCAGGGAACGGATGCCAAGTCATTGGCGGCGAGTACGAGTCAAACAACCTGGCCGGGATCTTCGTAGACAGCGTTAAGAACATCACTATTAGTGGTCCCACTTTCTATGACGACCCCAATCCGACAATCCCGGCTGAGCACATTCTTATTAACACGGGTGCAAACAATGTAACCATTAGCGGATGCACCTTCCACCAGTCCAAGTACTCCATACCGAATGCCATTCAGATCGGCAGCGGAGGCGCCACCAACGTAACGATCAGTAATTGTGTCGCCGATGATGTGGCCTCCGGAACGGCCACCGGCATGACGAACTTCCTGAACGTCAACGGCACGCCGGTCTCTAACCTCATCGTTACTGGCAACCAGCTCAGCATCAACTCTAGTCTTACCGCAGGCATTTACCTAGAAGGCGCCACCAACTGCGACGTCAGCGGGAACCGGATGGGAGGCGCTTCCATTGTCGAGGGAAGCGGTGCCAACTACAACACCTTCGACCGGAACGATCTAACCGGTGGCGGCACGATTACCTTCACGGGTGCTAACTCGTATACGGGTTATAACCCGGGCTTCTCGACTATCAATTCCGCTTGGGTGCCGGCTGACAACGGCCTCCTGGCCGCCAACGGTGATTGGATGATGGCACGAGACGGCCAGACCCCCACAGCTGGCACGCTGTATCTCAACAAGGTGCAGATCCGCCATGACATGACGTGGACGGACGTCTGGTTCGCCGTTTCAACTGCCGGAGCCGGGGCATCGACCGGGTCATACGTCGGGCTCTACAATTCCAGCGGCACGCTACTATCCGGGTCCGCGGATATCGGGTCTGACCTGACAGTCAATGGGACTTACCACTTCGCCCTGACCACTCCGCAGGTCCTGGCAGCCGGAACATTCGTGTGGGTGGCTTTCCTGTGTAACCTGGCAACCACGCAGCCAACGCTGTCGGGGTGGGCGTCTACGCAGGCTACCGCGAACGTCAACCTCTCGGCAGCGAATCTGCGATGCGCGGTCAATGGCACCGGCCTTACGTCCTTGCCTGCCACGATCGCGCCTTCCTCCAACAGCGGCAATAACTCGGCCCGGTTCGCTGTGGCAGCTACCTGATTCAGACCAAACATGGACCTGGTTCGGTGACTGATCACTCCAGATGAACAGAGATGCTAATAGGTCAAACCACATAATGCCAATTCGCCCAGGTAACTCGAATAAGATACTACTCTAACCTCAGTTCGACATAAGCCAACTGGGAAGTATTTGCCTGCGATGAAGTCCGGATGGACCAGGAGGCCGTCATC
>CAYVOS010000020.1:0-10076 GCA_964453515.1 uncultured Candidatus Saccharibacteria bacterium
CTGAGTTAAACGATCATCAAAGAAAAAAGTGTAGTAATTTCTGCTTGGTAACATCAAGTATATAATTGCCTCTACTTATATTTTAGCAATGCTGGCAGTCTATGAATAGTTGCTGCTGTGTCAGGTCGTCTATGCACATAGACAGGTTGATCTGTTGCTTTTTTACAACCTTGACCATATTATTGTGCTAGAAGTAAAAACAGATATGCAAGACGACAATAGCCGACAACCAACCACTGCCAGTTCAAGCAATGCTGCACAGCCACCGTCACAGGCTGGTCGCGAAAAGGTAATACAGCCTTCACCAGAGCTTGTGCAGGAGTAAAACCCTCAAATGCACCAGACCTGACAAGCTGCTCTCAAATCGGTAGTCAGTGGCAGCAAGCCTTTATGGTACAACTCAGTGGCACTACATATCCCGTCTGCACACCTAACAATGCAAGCTATTCTATGTACTTCTCAGCCTTGAACCACAAACACTTGTTTACCGTTACCTACAATTCACAGCAGACTTCATCAGTCTATCCAACCTTGCAGACAATTTTTGGCTCTGTAAGCGTATCGCAGTAGTATGGACAACTCGGCTCAAGACATTCTTACTAAACTAAAAGCCTCGAAACAGCAGGGGCTAACTTTTTATCAAGCCACTGAACAGCTTAAACAGCAGGGGTATACACCAGCACAGATAAGTGACGCAGCAGACCAGTTCAACTACACAGCTCCCATTGCCGATACTGCAAGTGGAACAGGTGATAACAGCCAAGCTGTGAATAGTGTGCAGCAACTTCCTGCAAGTCCAACTGAAGGTAGTGAGTTAGACAAAGACTACCAGAAAATGGGTAACGACTTGCTTGCCGAAAAGGATCGTGATACACGGCAGTACGCTTACGTTGGACTAGCAATATCTGCAGGTCTCTTTGGTACACAAGCCTATCGGCTATGGCTAACAACTAAGTTTTGGGGCGGCGGTGGCAACCAACATTATCTCTTGGCCTTCAACCTCGGTTACTACTTCCTATCGGGAGTAATTAGTGCTGGCTTGGCAATTCTAGCCTTAAAGTTCTACTTTCGCTTTAAAGACAAAAAAGTACAAGCAGATACATAAAGCTGCTCTTGAAGTCTTTAATTGTTCTAGAAACAGTTCTGAAGGCTCTGGATTTTCAGTGATATGCTTGAAAGGTTCGAGCAGGTTATGTACAGCTCGACCATGTATTTGAAGCCCATCATTATAGTAGGGTTTTCATTTGTTGTAAAATTGATCGTTCGTTTTTCTACTTGAGCGTAAGTAGTTATACTAAATTCATGATCTAGCAACCACTCTCTTCCTAATTTACCGAAAGTACTTGAAATGGAAAGAGAGGTTTAAGGTGCCTACTAAAAATATCACGGAGCAGGTTCTGCTACTTGAGAACATTCATCCTGGTGCACAGGCATGGTTTGAACAGCAGGGCTACCATGTAGAATCGTTGCCGAAGTCACTCGGTGAAGATGAGCTATGCAAACGGATTAAAAACGTATCAGTGCTTGGCATACGCTCAAATACTACTATTTCAGCGCGTGTGCTGGATAGCGCCCCGAATCTGGAGGTTATCGGTGCATTTTGTATTGGCACTAATCAAATTGATTTGAACGAAGCCACCAGGCGTGGCGTCGCGATATTCAATGCGCCGTTTAGTAATACTCGCAGTGTTGCAGAGTTGGTAATTGCAGAAATCATCGCGCTCAATCGTCGCCTTACCGATAAGAATGCGGCTTCACACCACGGGGAATGGGATAAATCAGCTGTCGGCTGCCATGAAGTGCGTGGACAACATTTAGGTATCGTCGGCTACGGTAATGTTGGTTCACAAATTTCCGTTTTGGCTGAAAGTTTCGGCATGCAGGTAACCTACTTTGACATTGTAGACAAGCTGTCTCTCGGTAATGCCAAGCGTGCTGCAAGCTTACATGAGCTCTTGCAAGAAGTCGATGTAGTAACCGTACACGTAGACGGGCGGCCTGAGAATAAAGAAATGTTTGGCAAGGCTGAATTTTCCGCGATGAAATCCGGGTCGTTGTTCTTGAACTTAAGTCGTGGCAACATAGTAGATATCGATGCCCTGCAGCAGGCGCTGAGTGTTGGTCACCTTACGGGTGCAGCAATCGACGTATTCCCAGTAGAACCGAAAGGGAGAGGCGAGAGGTTTGTCTCATCGCTGCAGGGTACGCCCAACGTCATACTGACTCCGCATGTCGGCTCCGGGACCGAGGAGGCACAGGAGGACATAGGTCGGTTTGTCTCAGGAAAACTCGTGAACTATTGCCATGAAGGCACTACCACGCTAAGCGTTAATCTACCCGGCCTCAAGGCCTTCCAAGCCACGGAATTACACCGCGTTTCATTAATTCACTATAACCTTCCAGGGGTACTTGCGAAAGTAAATACCATACTTGCCGATGCGGGCATTAACATTACCGGACAGTATTTAAATACGAAAGGGGATGTCGGTTACGCAATCGTCGATACCGCGGTGCCGGTACCTGCAAAGGTCGCCGAAGTTTTGTGTAAATTGCCAGAGTCGATTGCGTTCCGTGCATTGGAGTAAGTCAGATGCAGAAAATATATTTAACACCAGGCCCATCACATCCGCACCCGGGAGTACGAGCATTCATGAGCGAAGCCTTTGACCGAGATGTTATAGCAGTCTCGCACCGCAGCAAAGCGTTTTCTGATGTGTACGGTCGAACTGCTTCAGCGCTAAAGCTGCTCATGGATGTGCCTTCGGAATTCACCGTCATGTTTGTCGGTTCGGCGACTGAAGCCATGGAGCGCACGGTGCAAGGGGTGGTTAAAGAACATAGCCATCACTTTATTCAAGGTGAATTTGCGGAGAAATGGTTTCAAATAGCAAGGCAGCTCAGTAAGCAGCCAACAGCTACGCGAGCCCAGGCGGGCAGACCGTTCCCTAGTCTTGGTATACCGGCCGATACCGAATTGGTATGCATAACCCATAACGAAACCAGTACTGGTGCTATTGTTCCGGATCCGGTGCTTGAGGCGTTGGCTACGGGCCGGCACCATCCGCTGGTGGCACTTGATGTGGTGTCGTCGGCTCCCATGACTACTTTGCCGTGGGATAAGCTCGATATCGTATTTTTCTCAGTACAAAAAGCTTTTGGTCTGCCTGCGGGTCTCGGTGTACTCGTTGCCAGCCCGCGTGCGATTCAAAAAAGTCGCGAACTTGAAGCGACCGGAGTCCACGTTGGCAGCTACCATAGTTTGCCGCAGTTAGCGGCTGCCGCGGAAAAGTTCCAAACGCCAGCAACACCGAATGTCCTAGGAATTTATCTGCTGGGTAGCGTAGCGGAAGATATGCTCGACCGTGGAATTGCAAGTCTGCGGGCAGACAATATACAGCGTGCTGACTATCTCTATGACATTATTTCGGAACATACGCACATGCAACCGTTTGTCACGGATACAGCGTGGCGTTCGCCAACTATTATTGTTGTGGCTGTGACTAATGGGAATGACCACTTGATACGGTATATGAATCAGCAACAGCTGGTGCTCGGAAAAGGCTATAAGGATTTTGTGGACGCTCATATACGGATTGCGAACTTCCCTGCTATGGAGGAGCATACATTTGATCTACTTGCGCAGTACTTGCGAGGGTACCGGCCCATTTTTAAAAATAATGCGGTAGTAGTTGCAAACCGTAGTAAAATGGCTACATGATCATCGGATTGCTCCATGTGGTTATATCCTTATTGGGAGTGGGGGTTTGTCTTTGGGTTGGCGAACAATTACGTCACCGCCGCTATCATCCGGAAATTACACGTAAGTTTATACACATATCAGTTGCTATCTTTGCCGCATTTTGGCCGTACTATATGAGTTGGACGCACATCGAACTTATCAGCCTGATACTGTTTTTCGGTGTCCTGTTTTCGCGTCGCTACGGTTATTTCAAGAGTGCCTTTTCAGTGAAGCGATCTACTTGGGGCGAGCTGTTCTTTGCTATGAGTATCGGATTTACCGCCCTACTAAGTCAGGATACCTGGATATTCACCGCTGCCATGTTGTCACTTGGTATTGCTGATGGCCTCGCAGCTGTTGTGGGTACCCTATTTGGCGGCGGCCATCAATATAAGGTGTTCGGATCTAAGAAAACCCGGGCTGGCACCGTAACGTTTTGGGTGGCGGCCGTCTTTATCATTTGGATCTGTGGTGTCTTAAACGGTCCGCACGATAGTTGGACGACCATTGTCTGGCTGCCAGCACTCGCTACGGTAGCCGAGAACATCGGTGTACAAGGCCTCGACAACCTCTTTATTCCAATTCTCATAGCAATTAGTCTGTAGATGCTGCTTGAACCTCGACTTGGGTCTGCTTCCAGGTACCATGCGCCCTTAGCGCATTGAAAATTACCAGCACGTCAACTACTTCCTGCAGCAACGCACCATAGAGCGGGGGGAAGTATCCGGTGGCAAATATACCCATAAGGATTAGACTCAGGGCAATGCCGCCGATGATACTTTGCTTCGCTATTCTGAAAGTTCGCTTTGAAATCCGAATCGCTTCAGCAACTTTACTGATGTCATTGAGCATAATGACCATATCAGCAGACTCGCTCGCCGCGGTCGACCCACGGGCACCGAGCGCGATACCGATATCTACGGCTGTTAGGACTGGGGCGTCGTTTACACCGTCACCGACAAACGCTACCGGTCGGCGTAAGATGCCTTCAAGCACATGCAACTTGTCGGCAGGTAACGATTCGGCATGTACCTGGTCTATTCCTAGCTGTTTGGCGATCGCATAAGCTGCAGCTTTTGAATCCCCAGTGACCATGAGTGTATCGAGTTTGTAGTCGTGGATTGCTTCAATGGTTTGAGCACTTTCCGGACGAATACTGTCGGTAAAGGTGATACAGCCAGCCAACTTACCTTCAACCGCAACATATGTAGCGGTTTGTTCTTGTTTAACCGTTTCAAATGTGGCTGGGAGTTCTACTTCATGTTGTTTGAGGTAATTAAGCCGTCCAACCATGACTAACTTACCGCTGATTGTGGCAGATAGGCCGAGGCCAGCAGTCTCTTTGATGTGCTTTGACTTCGGGATTTTTGCGCCTGTTGCTTTCGCTTTATAGACGATAGCTTGTGCGAGGACATGATTAGAGCTTTGCTCCAGACCAGCTGCTAGCCCAAGTAACTCTTGTTTCTTGAAGGGTTTGAACGTCGTGATCGTGTCGACGATTAGCTCACCGGTCGTCAGCGTCCCGGTCTTATCGAAAGCGATAGTTTTTGCTTCTGCCAGCCGCTCCAAGGCGGAACCGGTTTTTACGATAATACCTTTTTTAGAAGCGCGGGATACGCCGGAAATGACGGCGATCGGCGCCGCCAGCAGCAGCGGACAAGGAGTAGCGACAACAATAACTTCCAGGAATCGTATGGATTCATGCCCAAAAAACCACGCCGAAAGGGCGATACAGTATGCAGCGAGAGTGAACGGGGTACTGTAGCGATCAGCTAAACGTACGACGGGCGCCTGATTAGCTGAAGCTGCTCGTACCAACCTAATAATCTGCTCGTATTGGCTGTCTGCGGCGATACGCAAGCACTTAGCAGAAACGGCGCCATCAATATTGATCGAGCCACTGAGTAGCTGCTCTCCTGCTTGTTTTTGTTGCGGCAAGCTTTCGCCGGTTAAACTTGATTCATCAAAGTAGGCTACTCCTTCGGTAATCACCGCGTCGACCGGGACGACTTCACCAGGCTTTAACATAACGATATCACCGACTTGAACATCTTTGACGGCAACGGTTAAGATCTTACGTTTACGGACAATGGTGGCTTGCGCGGGAACGCGTGCTAGCAGCGCGTCAAGCTCCGTTTTCGCACGACGCTCGGCATAATCTTCCAAGGCTTCACCACCCGTGAACATCAATACAATGATGATAGCGGTCCAGTACTGGTGCATCCAAACGGCGGCAACAATTGCGGTAATGGCCAAGATATCAATGCCATACCGGCCGCTCCGTAGGTCTTCCCACATTTCTCGGAGAATGGGGAATAGCGCGATGATAGATATACTGCTTACTACCCAGTGGTAGGCAGTGTCTTGTTTTGAGAGCTGCAGGAGTAACCCGGTAATTGCAGCCAAAATGGTAAGACTTAGTAATTTATATTCAAACAAAAAGCGCGCGATCCGACGCAGAGCGTGCATAGTAACATTCCTTTATCTATCTCTCTCATCAGTATAGCAACATTTAGAAGAGAATTGCCGAAACGGTACAAATTAAACCTAACCTTTGATGTCTGCACCAAACAATCTTGGGCGAAGCAAAGTGAGGCGCAAGAGCACCGTCAGAAAGTGCAGCGTCAGTATGCAAAGCAAGGCTACATACGCACATCGCAGCCAAGGCGTTAAAGCCGCTGGGTGTAGCGCCAGTGTATGCGAAACTGCGATGGTATAGGGAACAAGTTTGAAGACGGTATATCGCAACAGCAGCCAGAAACATACAAAAGCTATGATCTTAATACATTCTCGAATGAAAGTCTCACGTAGAATCGTGCGTCGGTCCGCGTTTATGTAGTGCAGCTCTTGGATGACATTGTTTGCTCGCTTCAGCTCAGTTACGCTGGCCTGGACGACGGAATATACCATTAATCCTATAGAGCCCCAGAGCAAGAAAATCAGCACATTATTTAGTATCGAATTGCTGGCAAAGTTGTTGCTAACCATTATGGCCCTGGCCCCAATGGAGCTTTGCGAGTATGCATGCTGTAAACCAAGTGCGCTTTGTTGTACGGTGTCCCCGAAATGGGTTAAGACGACGGTAAGTCCAATGAGTAAGATACTTACGGTCACTGCAAGAAATCCGCTTGCCCAAGAGGGGAGCATAAGGTCCTCAAAGAGTCTTTTATCGCCAAGCGCCCCAATTTGTAGTGCCATGTTATCTGTAATTGTAGGAGATTATGCACCTAATTGAAAGCTATGTGAGATGTGATAGGCTCATATAATCTATTCGTTCAAAAGTATAGGAGGGCTTAGGGGTAAACCAATCTTTAAAATGATATTGTCGGGGATGGCATTCATTGCCTTGTGGTTTATAAGGTAGTATACGTCGGTATCAAACGGCTCTTCATACTCAGAATACTCGCTTAGTAATGTGAAATTGTGTTTTGCTAAGAATGTTTGCAGCCCTTTCATATTGTTGATGTTTAAGCCCTCAAGCGTACTAGATGTGCCACAAGCTCTCACGCCAGAAAGTGTGAGAAGAATGTGCGAAGCTAATAGATAAGGCACTAATGACTTCTCAAATTCTTTGTGGGTAGATAGAGCATTGTTGGCATAGGTTGATACGATACCTACGGAGGAGTCTGTACTTAAGTGCGCGGTAAGATTTGTCAGTTGAAGGGGGCATAGTTAGCTTAGTGATACAAAACAAAAAAGACATCGGATAGATGTCTTTCAGCTTTGACTTTATGGGGCGAGCGATGGGAATTGAACCCACGACCTTCTGGACCACAATCAGACGCTCTAACCTACTGAGCTACGCCCGCCAAATATCAGCCTTACTGTAACACTTATTCTCTGTTAAATCTACTCCTAGTCGATAAATCCTAAATTGTAAAAATGTAATACCATGGAGGGTATATTGTGCAGCTGCAAGGAGCTCGCCGACCGAGGATCTCCGACCCCTGTTAGGGTATTTTTGCCATGAAACTCACCCCGCGCCAATCGCTATGTAAAGAACTTCGGTCGGTGGCTCGGAGAAACACACCGCGTCACGAAGCCAGGCGGTATATTGGTGCTGCCAGTATTTACCGTTGATACCGTACCTTGGAAGCGTAATGCTGACGGGGGCATGTATCAGCCAACCTGTCACAGCGCTGTCATGCACGCTATAATTGACGCAGGCTTTGAGGTGGACAAACAAGCAAGCGTCCGCTACTCACAGGCCGTTGACCAGAGATTAGGAGAGCGGGATGTGCCGTTTTACTACAAGCCATCGTTCGTAATTGCAGAAGCGCAACAATAATATTCATTTTTCTATATGGGGATAGCCGACGACTTCAAGGGGTTGCTCGATCAGCATTGGACGCAGGTACTTGCTGGGGGCGCATACGCGGAGATTAAAAACTCCGTGCTTCGGCTTGGTTATGCAAAAGCCGCCCCGAATAACTACACCGATGCCCAAATTGACGACTATACTATGCTCGGCCGCAAAGAGTATTCGTGGCGGCCGCCCCTCCGTATGACCGTCCGGGCACGGTTCTCTCATAACGCCGCTCTTGCCAGTGCTACCGAAGCAACAAAGAATGTACTACGGGGTACGGCCGGGTTCGGCTTCTGGAACAAGCCCTTTACCATGCAGGGTAACTGGTTCACCTTGCCGCAAGCCGTTTGGTTCTTTTATTCCGCTCCACCCTCAAATATGGCGCTGGTGCCGGGTGTGCCTGGTTGGGGCTGGAAAGCCCAGGTTATTAACACAACAGCGGCAGGAACGGCCGTACACTCTTTACCTGCCGCGCTGTTGGCTGGCTATGGTCGTCTCACTGGCACACAACCTAGAGGACAGGCAGTACAACGATTTGCCGGAGCTCACGAAAAGCTGGTGGCCGACAATATGAAAGACTGGCATACCTATACGTTGGAATGGCGGGAGCATGAGGCCTTATTTTGGGTAGATGATACGCTGCTTTATAAAACACACACCGCACCCACAAAGCCGCTTGGGTTCGTCGCCTGGCTCGATAACGAGTATGCCGTGGTAACGCCCCGTGGTGAGCTGCAATTTGGTAAGACGACCTGCGGCAAATAGTGGTTAGATATGGATAACGTAATCATTGAACACCTATGAAGATAAACGTCTCCATTGGCGATTTCTCCCCCTTACTACGTAGCCCGGGATACCTATTTAGAGGACTAAAAGATACCGGCGTTGACGGTATCGAGCTCTGGTTGGGGGTAAAGTCGCGCTGGGCACCAAAGCGTTACTTATGGCTATCTAAGAAGTATGGTTTGCCGATCGTTTCCGTCCACCAGCCCTTATGGGCGATGACCGGCCTGTATTTCGATGAGGGATTTTTTGAGACCGCCCAACGCTTAGGTGTGCAGCATATCACCTGTCACCCGCTGCCTGGCCGTTACTTGGCAGAACTGCAAATGCAGGAATATTTTGAGCGCCTGTCACGCCTGCAGCAAGACACTGGTTTGCAAGTGTTGATAGAAAACATGCCGCAGCAGAACCGAAGTAAGCTATTAGACCTTGTCGCGCCACGTGAGGGCATTGTGGCACCCATGCCGGAATTGTACAGATATGCTAAGTCGCACTACCTCGGTCTGACCCTAGACACCGACCATGTTCATGTACCGAAGCCACAAGACGAGCCGTGGTTTGACAAGGTATTTCCTGCGATTAAGAACATTCACCTCAGTAGTTTTACTGGTGACGAACGACACCTGCCACTGGACACCGGCGACCTAGATATAGCCGGGTTTGTACAACGGTTGAGGGAAATGCAATACAGCGGCTTTATTACCCTTGAGGTGAGTGCGCCGAAAGGGATAACGCTACTTGGCTACGATTTTGATTGTATACGACGATCTGTAGCGCTCGTGCGCTAGTCTCAAGTCTTGATCTACGGGTAAACTCTATACGTTTACTGTGGTTTGCCCCCACCTTCCTCTTTATGGTAAGGGCATATCAGACCACATCAAGGTAGTACAAGTCTCCATCTTGACGTGCTCCGCTCTGTCCTTGTGCCTACCGGCAGAGCGGTAGGCCGAACCTCTCCGATGTTAATAACTAAGGAGGTTCTATATGGACGAAGAATAGAGAGCACGCGCGTCAAATGATCTGCTCCATGGTATGGCGGTAGACGCACATCTTACGCAAGGTGTTATCTACTCGATTGCTGATGTGATTGGTTTACTCAAGAAAGTGGGGACACTTAGTGACTTTAGCGAATATAATGATCCGCATGGCGAGACCTCATATGATAAGTCAAGCCGGAAATCGTTCCGTTCTAGCGTGGGGCACCAGTGTATTGGTATACTAGTTGCATAGTGGTTCTGTGAATGCCTA
>CAYVOS010000021.1:0-9999 GCA_964453515.1 uncultured Candidatus Saccharibacteria bacterium
CACGGACATTCAGTTACGAACTACTGGGGTTCCGAGCTGAAAAGGTGGCAGGTTAGAATGGTTTGTCTTTAGACTATAGAGTAAAGCCGACTTTGCTCATGCTATGCCCTCCCTCAACTACTAAAAACAACTACTCGTACCGAGATGAGAGATTTAGTCTTAGCGAAGCAATAAATAGCTTGTTATCTCTTTGGTTCGCAGTTTCGATAATGTCTATGATGGCTCTTCATAATGATTGGGCTTAGACTCCTCTATTGTGGGGAGTTTTTTATTGATATGATTTCTGCATGGCAAAAACGAAAACACTAACAGCTAGACAACAGCTTCGAGCCATAGCTGCTGTCGCAGCTATGACCTTCAAAACCGCACCGGGAGCTGTGATTTTTAAGCTTTTGGGCTCAGTCATCAATGCACTATTACCGATTGCCGCCACGTACTTCGCAGCCCTCACAACTACACTTTTAGCGAGCGCTTATAGTGGCAACCAGGCTGCCCGGTCCCAGGTCATCTTCTACGTCCTTATTACTGCCGCGCTCGGCCTCATCATGACCGCATGGAGCAGCCTCGACAACTACGTCCAAGTTAGAATGCGTTATGTGGTCGAAACTAGGGTGAGTTACCGTATGTTCGAACACTTCCTGTCACTCGACTTCTGGCGTTATGACGATAAAGATACGGCAGATTTATATGATAGAGCTCAGAAATTCTCCTCATTTTTCTCATGGGTATTCGATCGCATTGCTACTATTGTTTCCCAGCTTATTAGCATCGTAAGTGCCGTTATCGCCTTGTCAGTCGTAAATTGGGCCATTGCCCTTTTTATTCTCGTCGCCGTAATCCCTGGTATATACGTACAGTTCAAGCTATCCCGTCGACAAAATAAACTATGGAACGAAAATGTCGAAGTTCGCCGATCACTCAGCCTGATTGAGTGGGACATGCTTCAGCCACGCCTCATAAGCGAATTACGCCTATACGGCATGGTCAATTACTTACTCCGCCTCCGAACTCACTTGCGTGATAAGGACGAGAAACGGCGTCTTGATCTCGAGCGTGAGATGATACCTCTTACCCTGCTTTCCAACGTCCTGGAAGCCGGTGCTGAAGTAGCAGTGCTAGTATGGGTTAGCCTCAAAATAATGGCACGTCAGCAACCACTCGGACAATTCTTGTATGTACAACAACTCACCTCAAGGGCAATCAGCAGCGCTACAAGCTTAGTATCTACCATTAGTAGCATTGACGAAGATATAGCTAATCTTTACGACTATGAGCAATTCATGCAGCTAGCACAACACCATAATGGTAACTATAGACTTGCCCAAGCTCCAGAAGAAATTGTTTTCGACAATGTGTCTTTTCACTATCCCGGTAAGCATGCTCCGGATGTGCTTCATAATATTAACCTACGCATCAAGCGGCATCAGCATATAGCCATAGTTGGCGAGAATGGTGCTGGCAAGACTACGCTCATTAAGCTTCTTACTGGCCTATATCTTCCGAGCGATGGCAAGTTACTGCTTGATGGGACGCCCATGGGAGAGATAGATATTAACTCATGGCACCGACAACTTGGGGTATTGCAGCAAGAATTCATAACGTATGGTTTTGCGACAGTACGGGATAACGTTCGGTTTGGCAATGTTGAGGCAACATATGACAAACAGCGTTTAGAAGAAGCTCTGCAAGATGCGGAAGCTGCAGACTTCACACATAAACTTCCTAAAGGAATTGATTCCTTTATTAACAACTGGATGGAAGATGACGAAGGTAATAAAGGTACGGCTCTGTCTGGGGGACAATGGCAGCGGATAGCCCTTGCTAGAAATTTTTACAGAAATGCCCCCATTATAATTCTTGATGAGCCCACATCGGCAATTGATGCCTTAGCAGAAGCCCGTATCTTCAGGCGACTCTTTAATGGCCGAAAAAGAACGGTAATTACCATTAGTCACAGACTGTCCACTATCAAGAATGCAGATCAAATCTATATGCTCGAGAATGGCACAATCGTAGAGTCTGGCACACATGATGAGCTAATCGCAAGCAAAGGAAAATTTTATCATATGTTTGAATCTCAGTTGCGATAGCATAGTTCAAGCTATCACATCCTGTCTATGATCCAGTATTTTGGTTTGTGAAACTATTCAATGCGCCGATACAGGTCAAGTTTGGATTTTTACATGGATAATATATCATGTGACTAGAATCACACACCTCATGCTTCAGTTATGAGATTATGCGGTTAAGTATTTTTGAAACACATAGAGATTATGATTGAAAAGAAATAAACGTATGAAAAAAAATCACCCACTCCTAAAAGGCTTGAACGCGACAATGATCGCTAACGTTCCGGCTTACGCGAATAAGCTTTTCTACTCGCTAGGCTTCCTGTCTATGATCTGTTTTATGCTCCTAATTGCTACCGGGGTTGTGATGGTATTCTTCGGCCCGGACTGGTGGCTTACGAACGGCGTAGGTCAGTATTTCAGAAGTATCCACCTCTGGGCAACGCAAGCATTCGTGCTGTTTATCATCTTACACATGACTATTGTGTTCCTTACTTCAGGATTTAAGAAGCCCCGCCGCCTGACTTGGATACTCGGCGTCTTAATGTTTCTTTTTGTAATGATTGAGACCGAATTCGGGTATGTGCTAAGAGGAGATTTTTCAAGTCAGTGGCGTAGCCTGCAAGGTGCGGATTTTTATAATGGATCCGGGCTTGGCCACTGGATTAACAGCCTTAACTATAAGCAGATTTATGGCATACATATCGTGGTGGTTCCTGCCCTCATCCTGGGGGCACTCTTTCTGCACTACCTGCTTGTCCGAGTACTGGGTATTGCAAAGCCTTACCGGTCAGATGCCCACGTGCCAACGGTAAAAGCCAACCATAATGTATTGTTTGCGCGTGGCGGTGTACTGATAGGCCTGATTTTATTCTTGGCCTTTATTTTCCCCTCGCCGTTCATAAAGCCTGACACTATTAAAGAAGTTGCCACGGACGATCCGAAGCTCGTCGGTCAAACGTTAATGAGTGAGTTTGATCATTCATCCGACACGGCAACGTACCATGATAACATCGATCCCTATACGTTTGATACCCGTGCGGTTTTTGTAGAACAGCCCTATGCTCAAGCATCCTTGTTAAACCATACGCCAAATGTACTCAATGCCTACAATAACGAACCTAAAACTGAGCAGAATGCCCAACTCAAGGCAGCTCAAGACTTCTTCAATAAAGGAGACCCCGGCAATCCAGATAGCAAAAATCCAATCGAAGTGAGCATCGTTGGACTAGTGAGCATGGCCCAGTCCGGACTCTACGAAGCTGCACTTAACTCCGTGAATCCTTCAAATACCAATGACATGTATGCCTCTAGGTTTTTGGCAGACACGGGCGTCATGGATAATCAGGCAAAAGCGCTGGGAATTACTACGGAACAGTATGGCATGGTTCGTGAAGAGAAAGGTAACATTCCGCTCGGGGCATGGTGGCTCACGCCAATTGGCGTACTAAATCATACCGTTCTAGCAAATGACCATAACGGTGATCGTGATGGAGCAATACTCCTTGGGCTAACCATGCTGCTACTCATGGCTTTCCCGTTCATTCCTGTACTAAACCGCTTGCCGGAATGGCTAGGGCTCGCAAAGCCGATCTGGCATGTAAAAAAATAGCCCCAGACCAACCAGGAACTCCTAAATTTGAAGAGTTTTATTACATGATAACACCCTAGGATTAATGCCATGAATCGCATTGTCGCCAACTACATTGGCGACAATGCGCTCATGAAGATGGTAATTGCACTGTACATCAAAAAACCTATCTTCCTATTCAACGAGTTCACGGAAGAGCCGTCGTTTTTAGAAGAGAAGGTCGGGATGCTCCCGTTTGAATTTTATGCCAATATTTACGCATTGCCCAAGGAATACAAGAAATTAGACGCCAGGTTACTAGCAGCCTGAACGCATATCGTGGGCCTTACAATACGCATGCCAGGTAATACTATAGAGGATTTGAAGAACAGAATGCTTAGTTATGCGCCACAATATGGAAAATTCACCGATTATACCGAAGAAAACAATCAGAAATGGCTTTGTTGAACAATCCCCCAGTGCTACCCTGGTAGCATGAGCAAAGCTAAAACAAAAGCTACGAAACGTACCGCCAAACCGGCAAAAAAGAATAAGACTGTCTACAGAATAACGAACTGGCATGACTACAATGCCGCATTAGTATCTCGAGGTGCCGTCACGGTTTGGCTCGGCAATGACGTGGTAGCATCATGGCATGATGTACCCAAGACCGGCAAAGCCGGTCATCCCAAACTGTACAGTAATACCGCCATCCGGGCGGCCCTGACCATCCAAGCCGTGTATCAGCTGCCGCTTCGGGCGACCGAGGGCTTTGTCTCCTCGCTCTTAACGCTCATGGGGCTGAACCTCAAATGCCCAGATTACTCCACACTGTCGTATCGGTCCGGAACCCTGGAGGTACCAATGAGCCGGAAGGTACGGGGAGCCCTTGCCCGTGGTGAAGCATTGCACATCGCCATTGACAGTACCGGTGTCAAGATATACGGCGAAGGCGAATGGAAAGTCAGAAAACATGGTTGGAGCAAGCACCGTACCTGGCGGAAGGTCCACCTCGGTGTTGACGTTAGTAGTAACCTTATTGCTGCGGGTGAGATGACCGGCAATGGTATAGGCGATGGAGACAGCCAGACGTTGCCAGCACTGCTGAATGATATACCGGATGAGGTTACCATTTCCGAAGCTTCGGCCGATGGAACCTACGACACCCGTGACAGCTACCGGGTCCTCAAACAAAAGAACATCACTGCGATTATTCCGCCCAAGAAGAACGCCAAGATATGGCAGCACGGCAATACCAAAGCCGAACGCTTGTCCAGAGACCAGGCTCTCAGGCGTATCCGCAAGGTCGGAAAAGCCAAATGGAAGCGGGAGGCGGGCTACCGCAGACGTTCGCTCAGTGAAACGGCCATGTTCCGGTTCAAAACCGTATTCGGGGCAGGCCTATCCGGCAGGAAGTTCGAGAGCCAGCGTATACAGACGAAGGTACGCATCGCAGCCCTAAACGAGATGACCCTGCTGGGGATGCCGGTGAGTGTTGCGGCAACCACGTAACCGCAGCGAGTCGTACTGATGTTGTACTGTGGTTGTCGACAGCTTGTTGGCGAGATAGCTCAACAAGGCCGTATACAACCAGCATAACTGATGAAGGCGTGAGAGTCAGGGGTGGAGTTTTCGATTGCCCTGGCAGGGGAGTTAATTTATAAACATAACCAACTTGACATAAAAACAATTGTATGATATTATGCTTCCCAATCGTAATTTAATGAGCTTGGGAGGCTTCATGAAACGACTGAAGTTTAATTTTCGTTCTAAAAAAGCTGTTTTTGCGACAGTAGCTACTGTCGTTGCCGTAGGCTTAGGTGGGTTTGCTTATAAGCAAGTTTCAGCAACAGAGATCCGAGATTGTTCGGGTAACTCAATTATTCAGTGTGGTGCTTTGACGCCAAGAGAATTCATCAGCAAAGTAAAACAAAATAACAATAACGGTCACCACGACCTTCAGGCGATTTACGCCAATTTCGGTCTTGTGCCTAAACAATACCAACAGTTCGTAAAGTATGCAGAAATGGGCCAGGACTATCGCAATGGTAACATTGTGGTCAACGGCCAAATTGTCGCGACTCACGCTTGGAGCATCGGACGCTATGCCGCATGGCAGGGCAGTGGCTACTTCAAGAAAGTTATCGACGGTAAAACCTACTATGGTAACTACAACGATAAAGCATATGGCGCTAATGTAAAAAGCATTCCAGTTATGGTGCTATTTGACAGCCACGGTGTGATGCAGTTCGCTGTTATGACAGCTTGTGGTAACCCAGCACGCGGCAACAAGGTAACTCCTAAGTATAGCTGTGATTTGTTGCAGACCAAGCACGATAGCGGCAACACCTACAGCTTCACAACCAAGGCGAGCGCTTCTGACAACGCGAAAGTTGTTAAAGTTGTCTACGACTTCGGTGATGGCAGTAACAAAGTTACTGAGACTTCACTCAGTAAGGAAGTAACACACACGTACACGAAGTCTGGTTCGTTCACCACATCAGTTACGGTTTACGTAAGCCTGCCTGGAAAACAAACCGTTACGGTAACTTCAGCTCATTGTCAGACTAAGATTACCGTTACGCCACCACCACCCCAGGTGAGCTTAACCTGTAATGACCTGGCTCTCACTCCTGGCGTCATTAACCAACAAAATGGCGACCAAACCTATGAACTGACCGCAAGCGGGAGCGCCAAGAACGCTACCATTACTAGCTACGCCTTCACCCTTGGTGACGGTAGTGCACCGGTTAAAATAGCTACCAGCGCAAACACTGCAAGTACCGAGCATACCTATGCACCGGGTACGTATACGGCAAGTGTTGTAGTGTCTGCACAAGCAAATGGCAAGGACTACTCTGCAACCTCAGCCAACTGTGAGAAGAGTATTACCGTCAAGAAACCTGCCCCAAGTAGTTTGGCCTGCGATAACTTAACGCTGACTGCCGGCAATGTCGACAGTACTACGGGTGACACGCAGTACACTTTGGCTGCAACTGCCTCCGAGCAGAATGCTACCATTAGCGACTACACCTTTACGCTTGGTGACGGCAGTAAAGACGTTACCGTAACAAGTTCCGCTATTACCGCTTTCACGACCCACACCTATGCACCTGGTACCTATGATGTTCATGTGAGCGTAACAGGGATGGAGGACGGCAAGCAAGTAACCGTAACTTCACCTAACTGTGCTGGTTCAATCACGGTTAAACCGCCAGTTCCCTCACCAACCCCGACTTATTCTTGTGATGGACTGACCGTTACATCTGGTAATGTCGATGGCACTACTGGTGCTACCGCCTACACCCTAGCTGCAACTGCTTATGTAAGCAACGCAACTATCACCAATTACGTCTTCAATTTTGATGACAATAACCAAACACAAACTGTTACTACTGGCAACACCAGTGCTACCGCTACCCACACCTACGCACCTGGTACCTACAACCCTACGGTAACCGTAACCGTAACGCTTCCTGACGGTACTACCAAGCAGGTAACCTCAGCAGCTTGTGCCACGCAGATCACCGTTGCACCACCAACCTGTACTGCGCCAAATGGCCAGACCTACCCAGCTGGATCGAGCCAATGTACGCCAACCTGTACTTCACCGACGAATGGTCAGCAATACCCAATGGGTTCAGCAGAGTGTCAGACACCTCCGCCAACGCTTCCGAACACCGGTGCTGGTAACACTATTGCATTGTTTGCAGGTGTTAGTCTCGCTGCCGCCGGACTCCACTGGTTGTTTGTGAACCGCCGCTTTGGCCGCAGTAGCCTCTAAAAACTCTGTAAAAAACTAAAAGAGAACTCCTCTGTGTAACGCAGGGGAGTTTTTATATGTCGACATAAGCATATTGACATTACAACAAGCTAATGCTATAATACTCTAGTTCAACCATAAGTTTTTTGGGAGGTTGTAATGTTTAAGTTTAAATCAGGCCTCAAGCAGGCTGTACGTAAGTTACAGATTGCAGGTGTTCTGGCTGTTACCCTCATGGGTATGAGCACCATGGCATTTGCTCCTAAGGCTGCTGCATTATCTATCGGTGGTCCTTACAACTGTGACGCAAACTCAGTCATGTGGTGTGGCGCAAAGGATACGGCTGTTATCCAGAGCGACTATAACCACGGTGATGGGCATAACGCTGCTGCTACCATTCATGAAATTTACGACCAGTTTGGCATTAACAGCTCAGATATTAACGCTATTGGTAAAACTGCCGTTGCTGGATCTGTTACCAAGAGTGGCGATGTATACGTTGGTAACACGCTAGTTGCCACAAACGCCTGGACTGCTGGGCGTGAGGACATTGCCGGTAGTACTAAAGTTACGTTGAAGAACGGTTTTACGTTCTATGAACGCCAACCGAAAATTTCGTTCCAAAACAACTCATTGACCGCATATGTAGTCATGCAAAACGGTCAGTTCAAATTTGCACTTTTGTCAGCCTGTGGTAACCCAATTAAGGCTATCCCAAAGGTGAATAAGAGTGAACTTGCTTGTACTGCTCTTCTGACAACTCCTGTTACTGTTGAAAGCAATGGTAATCAAGTCATAACGTTTACGGGCAAGGCAAGTGCTGCTAACGCTACCATTAGCAAATATATATTTAATCTTGGCAGCGGTCACGGTACGCAGACGGTTGCTACGAGTGCGACTTCAGCTACATCTGCCAAGCAGGCGTACGCTCCTGGTACTTACGAAATTACGGTTGCCGTGAGCGGTGTCGCTAAGGGTATTAACACTACGGCTCCTGAAACTGCCACCTGTACGACGAAGCTGACAGTAAATCAAAAACCGGCTCCCACGTGTACTGCACCTAATGGTCAGAAGTATCCCCAAGGTTCACCTAACTGTGATACCTGCCAGTACAACAATGAGCTCTCAGCTACTTCTACCCAGTGTGTGCCTCCTAAAACACCTACTCCTCCAACTACGCCAACTGCTACTGTTTTACCTAATACCGGTGCAGGTAACGTTATCGGTATGTTCCTTGGTGCAAGTATCTTTGGTGGCCTTAGCTACTCTTACTTCACTAAGCGTCGTCTTGCTCGTCGTTAATTTGCAGAAATAGCAAGTCTGTGGATAAGCCTATGGTATAAGAGCACATTCTGTGCTAACATACCAACAGTTTAGTGAGCATTGACTGACCGCTCTAACAAACAACTTCTATAGAAAATCCCCCACAAAGTACTGTGGGGGATTTTCTTTTCGCCCCTGTTATGGTAGAATAGTCCGAGTTCAGCTGACAATGTAATTGGTCCCATCGTCTAGCGGTTAGGACACCGGGTTTTCATCCCGGCAACAGGGGTTCGATTCCCCTTGGGATCACCATAATAGAATTTGAAGCCTTTAATGAAGTATTTTCTAATGAAATACACCTGTAAAGCGGACTAATATCTGAACTTATAAAGTTGTGCTGTTTAATGTCGTAAACAAATCTTCTAGGGAAGATTAAATTCTGATATTTTTGTTTAAGCTGTAATGATGCGTCTGCCCATTGTTTAGCAACGTTAGTCATAAAGCTGAGTGCATATTCAATACTTGCTTCACTAAGGGTTTGCTCCTGTTCTAGGAGGTCTAGGGACTGCTTAAGGTCTAGCTTGTCGCTATCTAGTAAATCAACTACTTCTTTCTTTTCTTCCTCGTTAATTTTGGCACTTATAAATTGTTTTATGGCACTGGCTCTTAAACTCGCATTTTCATTCAATTTATCTCTCAACTCGGCTATTTCCTTATTAATAACGCCAAGTTGTTCTACTGATACCTTATTAAGATTATCTTTCATCTTTTTAACTGTTTCTGGTGTAGGTTCAATGGTTTTTAGATAATCCTCAAACTCAGTATGAACCACCTTAGTCATTACTGAACCAGTTCCACGACATGCTTTTCTTCCGCAAAAGTATCTGGGACTACCACTTGGGGCGCAACCTGTCATAGGCTTATTACAGTTAATACATAAGATAAAGCGTCTAAGCGGGTAGACTTCGCTATTAGTCGTATGTTTTATGCCTAGCAAATATTCTTTATTCTTGGATTTAATAATGTACTGATTCTGGTCGTAAGCATCTTTCGTTATTAAACCAGGGTGTTTTCCCTCAACTAACTCGTAGTCGGTAAACCAATCGTGTACATATCCAGCATATTCGGGGCGGATTAACATTTTATGTAGCGTTTCCTGACTTAAATGTGTGCCTTTGTTATTTTTAATACCTACTGCTGCTGCATATCTAACTAGTTCAGCTTCTGTTATATCTCCTTGGTTAAATCGCATTAGAATATCAATCACTTTGTCTGCTTCATCATTAGGCTGCATAGATGGCCTAGGCTGACCCTCGCTGTTTTGAACTTTAACC
>CAYVOS010000022.1:0-3427 GCA_964453515.1 uncultured Candidatus Saccharibacteria bacterium
TTCACGTGACAAACCACCTGGACCCATCGAGCTAAGACGGCGCTTGTGGGCAAGTTCTGAGAGTGGGTTAATTTGATCCATAAACTGCGACAGCTGTGAGCTGGCAAAGAATTCACGAACTGCTGCAACCACTGGACGGGCGTTAATGAGCTGTCCAGGCTGAACTGTTTCGATGTCGCTCATGCTCATACGGTCTTTCGTGTTGCGCTCCATGCGAAGCAAACCAATGCGGAATTGGCGCTGCACCAATTCACCAACCTGCTTTACGCGACGGTTAGCCAGTGAGTCAATGTCATCTGCAGGGTCCTGCGTGTTATTCAAGCGAATTAACTCGGCAATGATAGCCTCAAGATCCTCAAGACGCATCGTGCGATTTTCAATAGTGTTTGGCACATCAAGATCCAAACGCTTGTTGATCTTATAACGACCAACTCTGGAGAAGTCAAAGCGCTTGAAGTTATAGAACATGTTTTCAAGTAAGCTGCGGGCGTTGTCTACCGTAGCCAGATCTCCAGGTCGCAGACGACGGTACACTTCAATCAAGGCATCGTTCTGACCTCGAGCAGGGTCTTTTTCAATCGTTGCATCAAGGTAACTTGTGCTGCCGGTATCGACGTGTTTAAATGCTTCGCGCATGTGAGATTCAGTCACGCCAAGTGCACGCAACAGCGTTGTTACAGGGATTTTACGCTTTCGATCTATCTTTACGTATAGCACGCCACTTGCTGAGGTCTCGAATTCCAGCCAAGCACCGCGACCAGGAATGACCTTTGCACCATACAGGCTGTTGGCACCATGGCGGTCTGCAGTAAAGAACACGCCGCTACTGCGGATCAGCTGTGATACAACGACACGTTCCGCACCGTTAATTACGAATGTTCCGCGCTTGGTCATCCACGGATAGTCACCCAGGTAGATTTCGCTGTCTTTAACTTCACCGGTAACTTTGTTTGTGAGTTCAACGGTTGCTTTAAGCGGAGCTTCATAGCTAACATTGTTCTCGCGAGCCTCCGATTCGCTCATTTTTGGATCGTCAAAGTGATAATCCTTAAAACGTAAACTGAGCTTTGCGCCGGTATAGTCGTCAATTGGACTAATTTCAGCTAAAAGCTCACCGAGTCCTTCTTCCACGAACCATTGGAAGGATTTTGTCTGGTGATTTACCAAGCTTGGCAGCTGGGTAGCATCGTTCTGCTGCGTAAAGAATACGCGGTCAGATGACTTGAGTTTGGTGGAACTTTTCGCCATAAAAATAAACCTGCCCCCTTGGGTTAATATGATTGATAATTATTAGGAGCTGAGACCAACACAAGAAAACTGGTTGCTTAATGCGCCCAGTTGATTCTCGCAGTACTGATTGAAAAATGCTTCCAAGTCTGGTAGTCGGCTCAACGTGCTTAAGTTGTTGTAATATTTCGCGCGAAGACTACTAAGCGGGTGTTTTTGCTGCCGAATCGTACATACGATGGCACTGCCCAACTTACACTACTTCTTAATTTATAGTGTGAGCGACTAGAAATTATTTGTCAAGAAGATTATCTACAATATTATATTGTCTCTACGAAGCTTTTGGTGGAGTGGTGATAACTGCATCTACGATACCATATTTCTTAGCCTCATCGCCTGTCATCCAGAAATCGCGCTCCATATCAACATGAATCTTATCGGCTTTTTGGCCGGTATTCTTTGCCATAATCTCTTCAATGAGATGCTTAACACGCAACGATTCTTTCAGGTCAATTTCTTGATCGGTCACTTTGCCTTGGGTGCCGCTTGACGGTTGGTGGATCATAACAGTTGAGTTTGGTAGCAAAAATCGCTTGCCCTTCGTACCAGAGCTCAAGAGTATCGCAGCAGCAGATGCCTGCATACCGATTCCAACTGTTTGCACATCATTGGTGACATATTGCATCGTGTCATAAATTGCGAGAGCGTCATAAACGCTTCCACCGGGACTGTTAATGTAGAAGAAGATGTCTTTCTTTGGGTCTTCAGCTTGCAGGAACAGGAATTGAGCAACTATTAGATTAGCGGTCGTTTGTTCAACAGGTGATCCAAGAAAAATAATGCGATCTTTAAGTAGACGGCTATAAATATCATAGGCACGTTCAAAACGACCCTCTTGCTCTATGACTGTCGGTACTAATACTTGATTGATTTGTGTATCAAAACTCATGCAAATATTCCTTTTTGAGTATATTTCAATATTAACTAAATTAGCACTCTCAAGTCAAGAGTGCTAATCATCTACACAGATAGTCGTCATCTAAGTTACCGCTCTCATCGATCACAAAGGGATCATCAAGCGATACCAGGCCTGACATCAGTTGATAAGCAGCATACAGTTGCTGCCAATATTTATCGGATCGCTTAACAAACGGACCGCGATTGTCTGTTAACTCTTTTACCCTTTCAGGATATAGTAGCTCAAATCGCTGGAATACTGGCCTTCTGCGATACAGTATCCATGCTGTACTGCCAATCCTCGTACCAAAGGCAGCCCAAAAATTATTTTGCTCTTGTTGAAAAGTTTCAATCTATTCATACGACCTCATAGTAGCCGGTGAACTTACGGGCTCACCCGCCAGCAAGGCATGAACTTCTTCATCCCGTATCATGGGCAACCTACCTACAGCATCCAAACGATCGATAATCACATTTGTGTAATGCCACCCAGATGGATCAAATTTTGGGTGTTCTATAAATTTTTCAACCAACTATGCTCCCGGCTGCTATGTAGCTGAGACGTACGATTTTAGTCGCTCCAATGTCTTCTCGGTAACCAAGCGATTATTAATCTCGCGTCGATTCTCAGGCTTGTTAAGTTCTGCCTGCATCTGCTTGTCTTGGTATTGCCCCTTCAGCAGTTGCATACGTACTTCCAATTCTTCCGGAGTAACGGATATATCTTCTTTATCGGCAATTTCAGTCAACACCAAACCGGCTTTTACATTTTTTTCGGCGCCCGGTCTTTTTTGTTCGAAGTGCTCATCTTCGGTTACACCCTCTTCTTTAAGGTGCTCCTCCCATGTTTGCCCTCGATATATGAGATTCTGTTTTTCGTCTAGCACAAGACGAGAAATCTCTTCATCGACAAGTACCTTTGGAATCGCAACTACGGCTTTGTCAGTAATTTTTTCTAAAATTTCACTTTCAAAGTCACGCTCAGCTTGCGTCTGCCGCTCAGCTTCAAGCTGCTTTTTAATGTCTTTCTTAAGATCGGCAACCGTCTTAACGGGGCCAACCTGCTCAGCAAAAACATCGTCTACTTTTGGTTTAACAATTTCATGAACCTTAGTAGCTGATACCATGAACGTCACCTTGCGGCTTTGCAACGTCTTGACGCCGTAATCCGCTGGAAACGTAATCGTGAAACTTTTTTCTTCACCCGCTTTAATACCGGTTAGGTTATCTTCGAATCCTGGAA
>CAYVOS010000022.1:3437-9673 GCA_964453515.1 uncultured Candidatus Saccharibacteria bacterium
TTTGCCGCCAGCGCCGTTAATTGGCTCTTTTGTCTTAGTATCAACTCCGGAAAAGTCTATGACAACCTCATCGCCGACCTTCGCTGCACGCTGGACTTCTTTACGCTCTGCAGTTCGTTCACGAAGCGCCTCTATGACTTCCGTGACATCTTTTTCTGTGATTTTTACGGTCTTCTTCTGTGCTTTGATTTTCTTATAATCCGGGAGCTTCACTTCTCCGACGGCTTCAACGGTTGCCTCAACTTCGAGTGTCGAAAATGGTACAAATTTTTTAATACTCACGTCGGGGCGATTAACCGGCCGAATTCGTTCAGCCTGTAACGCCTCAACATACATTTGATTTACGGCTTCATCAAGGAATTCTGACTGGAGAATCGATTGATCAAGCTGTTTTTCAATCAGGCTTATGGGTGCCTTACCTTGACGGAATCCAGGCGTTTTAACCTGTCGAGCAAGCCGCCTCAGTACCACTGCTTTCACTTCTTGCATCATGTTCTCGTCAGCGGCGATATTTAACTGTATTTTTGTATCTGATATGTTCTTCTTCTGTACTTGCATAAGTACCAACTTTAACAGATAGGGCTGTATTTTGCTACCCCTTATCGGCTAATCAAGGTCAATATCTTCATCATCTTCTGTTGATGGCGAGGAAGAGTACGCATGATGTTTTGCGCGGTAATCTTTTATGATCGTAACAATTCGGGGTGCGCTGTGGTGTTCTTCGACCCCCGTCTTTAAGTTCTTCAGCGCATATAAGTCGTCTTCGAGTTCTTTTTCGCCGATTGTTATGATATACGGGATGTCTTTTTTATCTGCTGTTTTAATTTGTTTATCAATCTTTCGGCCGGTTATGTCGACGGCAATGTTAAGTCCCATCTCTCGTAAGTGTGCAATTACTCGCTGAGATTTTTCAGCCACATTACCAACCAAGACTACGTATGCATCGGTGTCAGGTTGTAAGTTTGGTAACAGGTCATGTAGACCAAGGAAGTTTTGCAGGGTTACATCCCCCCATCCGAAGCCGATAGTCGGCACCGGCTCAACGCCAAACAGACCTACAAGTCCGTCGTAGCGACCACCTCCCATCATAGAACGATTATTATCAGGATGGGTATCAAACATTTCAAATACGATATCAGTGTAGTAATCAAAGCCGCGCATAATACAAGGGTCAAATACGGCGTTAGAAATTCCTGACGCATCCAGAAGTTGCAAAAGTTTGTTGAGCGCTTCGATCGAGTTGTGCGACTGGACAGCTTGTGGAAGATCGGCAATCCTTTTCGCATCCAAAACTGCCAACAACTGTGCAACGATGCCATTCTCACGTTGCGAAGGGCTGCACAGGGCGTCGGCTTGGATGAGAAAATCTTCATGCGGCATCTTTGCACGTCGATCAATAAGCTTGCTCATGCTGTATGACTGCACTTCATCCAATGACAGGAACTCATGCAAGATATAATCCATAAACTTGCGACTGTTAATCCGAATTGTGTAGCTGTCACGATGCGCTCCAAAGGAACGCATAATTTCGTCCACCACTTGAATGATCTCGTGTTCGGCTTCAATATTTTCAACGCCAAACATATCGACATTTAGCTGCCAGTGCTCACGCAGACGTCCACGTTGTGGTCGTTCGTAACGCCAAAGGTTTGGGATGCTGTACCAACGTAATGGATAGGTTAGCTCTTGTCGCTTCGCTGCAACCATACGGCTAACGGTCGGTGTCATCTCGGGACGAATTGCCACCTGGCGACCACCTCGGTCTTCAAAGGAATACGTTTGCTCATTCACGATTTCTTCACCGGTCTTGGCCAAATATAGCTCAAGCGGTTCCAGAATTGGAGCATCATACTCTTCGTACCCATACTTTTCAACGGCGCGTCGAATCACGCTGAACATGTATTTCTGGATACGCTTGTCCTCGGGATAAAAGTCACGAGCACCTTTATACGGTTGAGTAGATAACGCCATAATTCCCCTACATTCTATATAATGTTATCTGATAAAGCAAAACAGCGTACTAGCTGACCACGATCTCCAGAATCGTTATCTATATACAGCACCCACTACGCGGAACTTTAATTGCCGCCGCCGCCTCCACCACCGTCACCACCACCCCCTCCTCCAGATTGGGGTACGGAGATATATACCGGAGTGATAACTTTCTGAATCACAATCTGTGTTCTAGTCTGTACCTGTATTTTTGGAGGAACAGGTTTAGCAACGACCTGAAAGTCTGTATATGGCAATGCCGTATAGTTTGAAGCTAAACTAACCAGTCGGTAGATACCAGGCTTATTGAATAGATTTGGCCAATCGTTAAAATTTTGCGAATACGTTCCACCCGCTGGAATGGTTTGTTGCTTTGGCTCACCCGCACATTTCGACGCAGCCGCTATGTCATGTATGCGTACCCACGAATTGTTTGTCCAAGCGTATACGTACAGTGGCTCTTGCGGGCAATTGTTTGCGAGTGTAATTGGTTGATCGAGCCCGTTTTTTAAAGTGTAAGATATCGTGTCACCCACTGTGTATTTCGTTTTCGATGTAGTCAGCTGTATTATGCCATTAGCAAACTCAAGCGTGTTGACTCGTTTTGCCTGCCAATAGACAGTAGCTGCAAAGGAAGCAATAAGTACAAGGTAAAGAAACACCCAGCCAAACGTACGTTTATGCCTGTTGCGTACCCTGACTGTAGTAGGTGTAGTATTTTGTGCCATATCAGTGAGATCTCCGACGCAATCGGTAAATTATAGCAATCATTACACCAATGCCTGAGAGAATCCACAGAATACGAAAGATTCCGTGAGTTAAGTCTGTGCCAAGGTAAAGCGCATGAAAGAATACAAAGATCATCGTAAGGTAGGCCAGCAAGTGAACCGATTTCCATAAATGAGGTTTTTTGTCGATCCATAGGTAAGACGTCAAAATTATAGCAAGTACAAAATACATGGCAATTACACCAAGCGCCACATAGAGTGACCCAACATAGTGACCGGCAATAGTAGTGTCATGATAATTCGACTCAAAGGGAACTAATACCTGAATAATTTTAAAAGGTACGAATTTGTCAAATAGTAGCGCAATTCCATGTACCAGTAAGGAAATTCCAAACACTACAGCTATTGCTTTGTGGGTAGCCCAGGCGGTAAGCGGTTCCAGAAAACGAAAGGTTGCTCCGGTGATAAAGCCTATGCCTGAAAGCATCAGAAGCACGAGAGCAAATGCTGCCACAAATCCCGACGCCCGGGTAATATACCAGGGCCACGATGACTTGGCGCGTGTCTCTAGTTGTCCGGAGACAGTCGGACCCTGAACAGGGTTCACTAATATATTTGGCTGATCAGTAGCCGTAAAGCTTTGCGTAGTCGACGGCACGTTCGCGGCAGCATGAGCTGGCAAGGAGATCAGAAAACTGAATGAGAGACCTATAAGCACAACAGCCTGTAGTGTAATTATTAGTTTACGCATTGGAGATTGGCACCATTATAGCATTACCGGTATGCATTACGATGGATTTTCCATTCGAATCTTTGCATTGCAAAACCGCGTCTTTAATACCGAGTTTTTTGAGGAATGATAAGCCCAATTTGCTCCCCAGGATAACAACACAGCTTGCAAGCACGTCCGCACGAACTGAAGATTTATCGCAAACGGTGGCCAACCTAATGTCGGTTTCGGCGGGCTGGCAAGTTCTTGGATCTATGAGGTGATGCCACGCTTTGCCCGCCCTTTTGCCCTTATGGACTAGGGTGCCTGAGGTAGCGATTCCGCAATCGTTCATTGTCGATATAGTCCCGATGTTTTTTTCTTGAGCGTCCGCACTTTGAATCTGTATATTCCAAGGCAAATCGTGATCGTCGTGACCGCCAACAGCTATATCACCGCCGAGTGATAACCAATAGCCTGTGATAGTTTCCGGTAGACTACTTTTAACTTTGTCGGCAAGATAACCTTTTCCGCAACCGCCAAGATCAATAGCAGTGCCGTATGGTATGCGCGCCCAGTCATCGCCTATCTCGAGTCGATCAATAGATACGACAGACTTATTTGAGTGGTCATCGATCTCGTCATGTTCATAACCTGGAACGCGAGAATGCTTATAGCCGCTCTTTTGCAATGCAGGTAGGATAAATGGGTTGTATAAACCTTCGGTTTCAGTTGCTAATTCATATGCGGTTACTAAAATTGACCGAAATTCTTCAGTTATAAATTGCTTTGTTCCAGCGTTCCGGTTAAATACGGACAGCTCGCTTCCGGGCAAGAATCGACTAAACTGCCGTTCAAACAAAAAGATTGACTTCCAGAGTTCCTTGAAAAGCTCTTTAATTTCTTCCTGTGGAGCACTGCTAACAAGGGACAAGCCTGTTTTGCTCCCAAGCGCTACGCACTCTTGATAAAACTGTTTCATAATGTTTAGATACACCGACCTGAGGGCGTCGTTTGACAAGCCGGCGCAGGTGCAGAAATCGGCGCAGCATAGATTGGCGCAATTGTCTGCGGTTGAGGATTTGTTGTATCGGGTAGAATTGTTGGAGATTGGTTGCTGACTGACGGTGTTGTTGGCGCAGTGATTACATCGGGAGATGGTGGAATGCTATTTACCAATTGGTCAAGTTGTTTTTGGCGCGCGTTAGTAATGAGATACGGTGCAGTTTTTGTTGGCCTAAGTGTAGTAGTTGATGGGAGCGTCCTCAATAGATCGCTCACCATCACAGCAAAACTGCCGAGTACGATACCTATCACTCCAAGTGCATATGCATTGGCCGGCCAACTACGTAATACGCTTGTCTGCCTAGGAGAAGATTGTGTGAATGCTTCTGTTAAGATATTTGTATTGGGAACACCTTGCTTGACAAGCATGCCGGCCATAGGTTTCATGAATACTGGTGGTCCACAAATAAAGAATCGACGGTCGTTGTAGCTTTTACCAGTTACCTTATCGAGTAATTCAGGGGTAATACGACCGGACACTACTTGATCGGCCGGTAATTTATCAATGGGGCCATTGCCAACTACAAAGATAACCTTCAGGTTAGGGTGTTTGTCTTGGATATCACGTAATTCATCGCCAAACGGTACATCGTCTTGAGACGCGCAACTGTAAAGCAGTACCGTATCGTTATCGGCTTTCAGCGCACTTAAATAACGCACCATACTCATAAACGGAGTGATGCCGATGCCACCAGCCATAAACACTGCTTTTTTATCGCGGGTTGTATCGAAGACGAAACCGCCAAAAGGACCGGTTACGTCAACCAGATCACCTTTCTGGAGTTTACTTAAGGCAGTTGTGAAGTGTCCTCTAACACGCATGCTGAACTGTAAAACATGTTGATCAGTCGGTGAGCTAACAATTGAAAAACAACGGGAAGTCGAAAACTTACCGCGTTTTTCATAACTTATAGAAGCATATTGCCCGGGTTGAAACGCCAGTGGGCGCTCACTCTCTTCTAGCTGTAACGTTAATAATAACGTTGAAGGGGTTATCTTAGTACTTTCCTGGACAGTATAGGTATGCATGCTTGTGGTTATTATAGCATTCAGATGCTATAACAAAAGTTGTATTTTAGTTAGCGCTCTATACTCCGTAATTCGCGTTAACATGCTCCTTATTGATGCCGTTTGTTAGATTTGTATAACCCAGCTCACTAAGAATATGCATTGCTACATTTGACCGGCTGCCAGTCCGGCAGTAAAGCACGATCTCTGTATCTTTCGGAACACCTTTTAGCGCTTCAGCACCATTCATAAGTTTGGTCGGTGGGATATTAAGGGCCCCTCTTACATGTCCCATTTTGAATTCAAATGGTTCTCTAACATCAATAATCAAACGGCTCATAGTCCTTCTTTCTGTTTAAAAATTAATTGGCTACTACTCTATGTTAATGTAAATTGTTTACAATAACAAGCATTTATACTATGATGGGTATTATGACAACTACAACTACCCCTGAACGACAGACGAAGTATTGCCAGACGATAATCGAGTTCTTAAACGAAGTAGGCCATGCCACTAATAACGAGTTGCTTTTATGCATGAGAAAAAGATATCCGGGACTCAGTGCTACCACTGTACACCGGGCGACATCACGGTTAGCGTCACGTGGAAAGATATCCTTAGCACCATCTAATCGGGATGGCTCAATGTGTTATGACGCCAAAATCGATCCGCATGATCATTTCCTCTGCCTAAAATGCGGGATACTTCGCGATACTGATGTGAAAGATAAAAT
>CAYVOS010000023.1:0-9440 GCA_964453515.1 uncultured Candidatus Saccharibacteria bacterium
GTTAGCAGACATAAAAGATGCTGATCGGCCTGCTTGGCTCGGGGCTCGCTATGTACAAGGCAATACAGCGTATGAATCGGACGAATCGGCCAAAACTGAAATTATCGCAATTAACAAACGGGTATACCAGCTAAACAATGAAAACGACCACGATTCACCGTTCACTCAAATCTACTGGACATGTCGGCAGTGGAGCTATGATTATTTCGCAACCTTGTATAAACAATTGCAGGTTAAGCCTTTTGACCGTTTTATCCCAGAAAGCGAAGTCACGCCCCTTGGTGTAACGACCGTGAAAGAGCAATTGAAGAACGGTGTCTTCGAGAAAAGTGATGGTGCCGTCGTATTTGCTGGTGAGAAATTCGATTTGCATACCCGCGTATTCATCAGTAGTGAGGGCTTACCGACCTACGAAGCCAAGGACGTAGGTCTTAGTCTGACTAAATGGAATGACTACCACTTTGACGAATCGATTATCATAACTGCTAACGAACAGGCTCAGTATATGCAGGTGGTCATTGCAGCTATCAAACAATTTGCACCGGAACCGGCAGGACGGACCCGGCATTTGACCCATGGTGTCGTCAAGCTACAAGGTGGTGTGAAGATTAGCTCACGAAAAGGTAATGGTCCGTCAGCGCTCGATATTCTCGAAGCAGCAAGGGAAGCGGGGAAGGCTACCGGCACTAACCCGTCAGAGGATACGATTTTAGCTGCCGTTAAATATGCATTCGCGAAGGCGCGGATCGGCGGAGACATTATTTATGATCCGACGGAATCGATTGCGCTGGAGGGTAATAGTGGGCCATATATCCAGTATGCTCACGCTAGGGCCCGGAGTATTTTACATAAATCAACAGGCACGCATGCAGTAGCTATGACGATGCCGTTCCATAAAGCGACATTTGAAGAGGATGAACGTAGTTTACTGCGTAAGATATCCGAGTACGCTGAAGTAGTTGATCGAGCAACAGGTGAACTTATGCCACACCATATATGTACGTATCTCTATGAGTTAGCTCAAACATTCAATAGATTTTATGAGCACAATCGGGTCATTGGTAGCGACCGACAAGAGTATAGATTAATGCTTGTAGACTATTATGCAAATGTCCTCAAGCACGGATTAGAGCTCTTAGGTATTACAGCACCAGAACGAATGTAGAAAGGGAGTTTATATATGGCAACCACGAAGCAAACGGAGAAGACAACAACCGTTAAAACAACTGCTGCGGACGTTACGGTCAAGCAGTCAACGGCATCTAAAAAGAAGACAACCGTGTCGGTCGCGACGCGTCCGGTTGGCGGTTTCATTGAGTTCCTGCGTGAGCGCGCGGTCGTTGGCCTGGCAGTTGCCTTTGTACTAGGTACGCAGGTCCAAACCGTCGTGAAACAGTTAATTGCAAGTTTTGTAAATCCGTTATTCCAGCTGTTGTTCTCCGGCAATAAAGCGCTCAGTAACCGGACCTTTACCTTGCACTTCAATGGCCGGTACGCCAATTTTGGCTGGGGTGCGCTGGTCTACACGCTGATAGATTTCTTGTTTATAGCTTTCGCCATTTATGCGGTCATCAAGTTGTTCCAGCTCGACAAACTTGATAAAAAGCCTGCAAAATAGCTAAGGCGTTCACGAACGGCGTGACCTCACAGCACTACCAGGCGAATTTGAACTCGGAGCCAACCGTCACAAAGAGCGTCTCCGGCATCAACGGCAAGAACGTTACTATTATGATTGGCTTGCTGCTAGTTGACCGGCAAACAAGTTTCGTCGTTTAGGGTACTCTTTGTGGCGGTGCTACCGCTCATAGGGTTCGCGGCGATATCCTTTTGGCTACATCAAGTAATTTGACGTCGAATGACAGCCTTTTGATCTAGAACAGCTCTAGTAACGCGCTCCATGCAACATACTCATAACGGGCAGCACCGCGCTGGTCATAGATAGTTCAACCCATGAAGTTGAGATTAATTCCACATCCGCTAACCTGGGTGGAACAAGTAACGCTGAAGTGGCGCGTATCGTGGACGCGTCCGGTGCCGGCCCGACGGCGGTGGTTACATCCGGCTCGACCGCGTACAACTATTACCATCGGGCCGTCCAATAATAGGGAGCCCACTATTTATTCAGGTATAAGAGCGTAATACTTATCACCCCAGGCTGCCATCTGCTGCAAGACAGGCACTAAATCCTGGCCTTTCTCAGTCAGTGTGTATTCGGTCCGTGGTGGCGCTTCCGCAAAGGATTGCTTTGAGATAATACCGCAATATTCAAGGTCATCGAGTCGCTGTGAAAGCGTGCGTGGACTGACGCCAGCCAGGGATCGCTCCAATTCACCAAAACGCTTTGAGCCTTCGTAAAGATCACGTAAGATGAGTGCCGTCCATTTGGCGCCAACAATCTGCATCGCGGTTGCGATACAGCCGTCTTTGCGTTCCAGTTTCTGGGGAGTAGTGGAAGATTTCATACTTTACAAAATATAGTACCACGCATTATACTTAATACTACAAAAAGTATAGCATAAAAACCCATGCAGGAGGTATGTATGAAGTTGCAAGTTATTGTCGGAAGCACCCGTGAAGGTCGCGTCAGTCATCGAGTTGTCAATTGGGTTGCACAAGAGGCAAAGAATTTGACCGATACTGATGTCGAGATCGTAGACCTTGTAGATTATCCATTGCCATTCTTTGACGAACCAATACCGCCGCAGTATAACCCTGACCGTAAGCCAAGCGCGGCAGCTAAAAAGTGGTTGGACAAAGTTGCCGAGGCTGATGCCTATGTACTGGTAACGCCAGAATACAACCGTTCATATTCTGCAGTATTAAAGAACGCGCTCGACTACATCGACTTTCAATTTGCCAAGAAGCCAGTCGCGCTCGTGGCGCATGGTTCAACCGGCGGAGCCCAGGCAGTCTCCCACTTGCGCGGTGTTCTGCCAGGCCTACAGGCAATTACCGTGCCGAAGGCAACCTTCATGGTTGGTGGTGCTGGTAACCTGACCGAAGAGGATGACCTGAACGAAGAGATGAAGGGAAACCCATACGGACCACAGGCAGCGCTCAAAGCGACGCTTGAAGATACCAAGTGGTACAGCGACGCGCTGGCAGCAGCACGAAAATAACAATAAAAACGTACACATATTTGAGAGACTTATGTGGAAACTCCGGCCTTTATACAGGGCCGGAGTTTTGGTGTGCGTACAAGTGAGTGGTCCTCTGGCGACAGTTGTCGAACGTGATCTCGCAGGTCAAGCAAGCCCTAGCCGCCTACTGTCAGCTGTATCTGTCCGAGGCTTGCCCGGCACCGACACTCCGTCCAGATTGCCGGCCCGTCCATCGCCTGACTGTCTCTGCAATCAGCGAAGTGGCCGAAGCCTACCGAGCAGGAGCAACGCTCCGTGAAATAGGCGCTCAGCTCGGTGTTGACCGAAAGACTGTAGGCCGCAACCTCAAGAGGCTTACGGAATCAAGATCCGGCAGAGGGTGGGATGGTAATGCGGGATACACATGGGCGAGAACAAGCAAATCAATAGCTTATTAGACTGTCAGGTATCTCTCTGCAACCAGTTTCCTAAGCTCTTGCCGTAGTTAGAATGCTATGTCCTTAGACGTCGAATTCACCCGCCTTTGCGCCCGCAATGAAGGCTTTCCACTCAGCGGAAGTGTAGTGCAACACTGGTCCGGAAGGATCTTTGCTGTCTCGGACATTAATCTCACCGTTAGGAAGTTTCGCGAATTCCACGCACGCTCCATTTGGGCCGCAGAAGCTGCTTGTTTGCCATAAAGATTTGTCACTGGCCTGGTTATCGTTAGTCATGTTTGTACTCCTTATTCTGTTACATATCTGCTTGCCGGAGAGTAAAGTTATACCCACCGAGTAATCTCATTAAAGTACATGTCTATCAAAAGTACAACGGTATTCTTTAGGCTCTGCGCTTAGTGCAAACGGTAACTCTATATAAACTTGAAACTTGAGAATAAGGTGTAAACAATGACACGCATCCGTTAGGCAATATTTCCGACTCTCGAATTTGCTTTCGTCCTTTTGGACTCATCAGCACAAGCACACACTTGTGTAGCGAAACGACAAGCATGACAGAGTTTCCCGGGAGGGAAGGTCTCGTCACACTGGGCGTGGCACCTCGGAGCCGATAGCTCATTCGGTGCCACGCCCAGTGACGGCGGGCTACAGCTCGTGCGGCTGGTCGTACCGACGCGGATACCGCCTCGGAAGCTCCTCGCGCACCTCCCGCTCGTAGGGATTAAACAGCTGGTCACCCGTCAGAGGCTTCTTGTTGAAAAGGTCACGTCCAAGCTCCACGTTGGGGGTCGTGCGCGTGCCCTGAGTATAGACGCTGCTGAGGCCCACCTTTCCTGCGAGATGCGCAGCCATCTCCTCCTTTGCTTCCCTCGCTGATCGGGTTGCCATCTGCACTCTGTGCAAGCGCTTCAGCCAGACGTAGAAGAGCGCGAGGAACGCGATGAGGCAGAAAATCGCTACCGTGATGGCCGGGACGAGCCAGGCGCTGAACGGGACGTGCTCGAAGCCGACCCCGATGACCAACGTCATCGCGTAGAGGTAGAAACAGGACACGGACACGGCGGAAACGAACATCAGAACGAGCGCCAGACCAGCAAATACGACGGCACCATCACTTTTCTCGAAAATGACCAGGTTCTTCTAGCGAAACTAAAGACAGCCGGACTTAATAACCGGTCGTGTGCCCGTATCTTAGGGTTTAATATATACTTCGTAGCTGCCGTTTCCGAGGCTGGTCTCAAGTTGGCTCGGGCATGTTTAAAAAATGTATAGTGTCTTACACAACAGAATTACAGAAGTAAAATGCGACTAAAAACAGGGGAATAGCATGGCGAGCGATATTTTTTACCTGTGTACAACGCGTAATAGCGGGCGTAATATGTGTGTCATGTCTATCTCAGTGTTAGGTATATTACAGTAAAAAAACAACAACAGCCCCCGGCCGACAGTTGCGGTGGTTTTTTGTTTGGAAGAAAAAAGCAGCGGTAAAGACCGCCAACAGGAAGGAAAAACACATGCGTGCCACGCTAGAATACCTAATGGGACGAGCTAGTAACGATCTTGGGTTAAGCCCGGAAGAAGCAATGCGCATTCAGGCTCCTGACGGACATTACCAGTACAATTTGAGTAAGGGCGCCCTAGCGGCCCGAACTATTCACCGCGGGGTAGAGTCTTTCGGCGAAGACGGCGAAACGGAGTACTTAAGCCAGGGTGGTTGCCGCGTGGAAGTCTATCCAGACGGGGAAGAACGCCCTGATGCTAATGATGCGGCCTACCGCAGCTATTCGCTGGCGGCGAATCAGACCTTGAAGCATACACTGGGCGACTTACCGCTGGGCGGCGCGAAAGCGGATATTTTTGTACCGAAGTCGGTGTTTGATGACGGTACAGCCTTTCGTGAAGTGCTCAGATCGTTTGTGCACCAACATGCAAGAGTTATATTGCGTGGTGATGGCATAGGTCCTGACATGAATCTTGGTCCAGAGGAAATGGACTATATGGCGAGTGTGCTGGTGGGTTTGAGTAATAACCCCAATAATGTTGCGCGCTTTACGGGTAAGAGTGTCGGTTATCACGGGGTAGACGGTCGTGCTGATGCCACCAGTCGCGGTATGCTCAAGGCAATTGATCAGTTTGCGAGTAGCGAGGGCTGGCCGCTTGACGGTGTGACCGTAGCGATCGAGGGGGCAGGCAATGTCGGCTACCACTTTGCACATTTAGCATACCTAGCGGGTGCCCGGATTATGGGGATGTCCGATGTATGTCGGTCAGTACTGGCGCACGATTTAAACGGAAAGGGTTTAGTACCCGATCAAGATATTACATTCGCTGGCCGAGGTATTGCTGCATTTAACGAGGAGTTAGCGCGTGATCGCCACGATCCGGAAAGTTTGCACCAGGCGCCAGTCGATTTGTTCGTCTTTGCCGGACCAAGCGGATCGGTAACCGCCGCAAAAGAGAATATTGGCCGCGTCGTCGCGCGTCGTCGTCTCTTCGGTGCAAATACGCCGCAAGACTGGGCTGCACTCGAATATGACGAACAACGAGGCTACATTAACTATCCGGATATTGTAGTGAATATCGGCGGGGTAATTGGTTCGTTTGTGGAACGTGTGTCAGGCGGTGTCGCGAGCGAGGAAGACGTCCATGCTCAAATCGATAGCCGGATTCAACATGCCGTCGCACTGACGTTGGCTGGCTCAGTTAATCCGACAGACTACGTGCGCGTTGCTAACCGGGAGGCCGTGCGACTTCTGTACGCTCGCGACAACCATCTGATTGCAGCTTAGCCTGTGCAGGTTACTCGTTAACGGGTATAATGCTAGACAATGTTTGACAAACACGCCGTTCCTACCAAGTTGTTGTGGGTGGACTTAGAGATGACCGGTCTTGACGTTAATAAGGATGTTATCCTTGAGGTTGCGATCGAGGTTACGGATTTTAACTTCAAGACGCTCGCTAGTTACGAGGCAATCATCTACCAGCCGGACGGGGTGCTCGAGGGCGCCAATGAATGGGCTAAGAACCAGCACGCCAAAAGCGGGCTAATCGAGCGGGTTAGGGCACAAGGGAAGCCGGAACAGGAAGTGATTCACGAAATTGTTGGGTTCATTAAGGCTCAATTCGACAACGCACCGGCTATTTTAGCCGGTAACTCAATCCATAACGATCGTTTGTTCATTAAGCGGTGGTGGCCGGAAGTAGACGCGCTGTTACATTATCGGATGCTCGATGTCACCTCGCTGAAGATTTACATGATGGGCAAGCACCAGGTAGAGTTCGAAAAACAGGAAGTGCACCGCGCATTCGATGATATCCAGGCATCAATTGCTGAGTGGCAATACTACGTCGACTGGCTCAAAGCTCACCCCGAAAGCTAGCCCGCATTACATACTGAAGATAGGCACCGCACCAAAAGCGGTGCTATCTACTCTCCTGTTCGGATAAAGGTACCCCATGACAGAACGGCTTCCAGGAACGGTTCTACGGTAGCTTTAAGACAGAGCTGGGTTCACTCAAGGGTGTACAAAGTGAAGGTGAACTTAGCAGTCACACTGCATTACTACAATACAACGCGAACACACACCAAGCTCAAAACAAACCCGAGGCAATTTAGGCAGAATTACGAACAAGCACCAAATGTATTAACAGGGACAAGAGACAAAGTGCCTAGGGATTCGGGGTCTTGACATGTCAAATACTGTTGTGCGGCCCTACGAGGTCGCTGGCTGCGGCTGTGGTGCCGCTCCCGACGGTTTCAGCACGCCGTTCACGATTTTGTCGATGTCGTCATCGGCGAGGTTTGCTTTGACGGCGTAGCCAGCTATGCCGAGCCCCCTCAGCCCGGCCGGGGCATCGGCCTCGTTTAAGTTGGAGATGATATAGACCGGAATATCTTTGCCCCATTGGCTGGTACGCATATGCTGCAAGATCTGGTCACCGGCAAAATCCGGGACCATAAGGTCGAGTAGCACCAGGTCCGGCTGCTCTTTCTGAATAAAGTACAACCCGATAATGCCGTTATACGCGATAAAACAGGTGTATCCGATTAGTTCCAACCGAGTTTTGTAGATTTCGGCGAGCGACATGTTGTCTTCGACGATTACTATCTTCTGTCGATCCGTTCTGTCTGCCATAGGTAGTTTTAATTCCGCTAAAGTTTACTGCTCTTCACTTAACCACATGTGTGGCTACTACGTAAATACCAATAGCATGGCAGTGCGAGCGGCGGGCAGCCGAGACAAATATGTAGGACACGAAAGGTGTTACAAGTCAAGTTGGACTACAGAATTACTCAAACAGATAACAGACACTTGTAAAATATGCCAATCCATGCTAATATATATTGAAGTAATGCAAAAATAATGGCATGCTACAAAAACAAAAACTTACCAGCTTAATCCGGACGTTTGTCACCAAAGTAGCCACTCCCGCGGCCTATCGAGGGGCGGTGCTTTTTGTGTCTATGGGACTCGTCGGGGTTTCAATTAACGCGCGTGTCGTGGCGGCGAATCACTATACAGCCCCACACCATATTACGGTTGCCGTTGCGCGACCAAAGCCAAAGGAGCCGGTACCGGTTGTTCCCGCGCCAGCCCCGGTTCCGGCACCAACGCCCGCGCCAGCACCGGCGCCAAAGGTGGTTATAGTCACGATCCCAAAAACTGTCATTTCGACTCCCACTAGTAGCGTCAGTACTCTGAAACCTACTTCAAGTACGGCGCCAACTACTACCAGCACGTCAACCTCAAGTACGAGCACGAGCTCTTCCAGTAGCTCGACGCAACAAGCAGCCAGTTATTCCTCAACCAACTGGGCGGGTTACATGGCGGGCACTGGGGTATTCACCGGCGTCAGCGCTTCCTGGGTTGTGCCCAATGTCTCGGGGAACGGCCAGACGACTACTGCCGATGGTACCTGGATCGGTATTGGCGGCATATCGTCGGGCGATTTAATTCAAACCGGTACACAGGACGTTGTTAGCGCCAGCGGTGCGGTCAGTACAGCGACGTTTTATGAGCTGCTACCAAACGCCGCCGTCACCATTCGGAATATTGCGGTGGCGCCCGGGGACAGCATGATCGCCACGATTACCGAAATAAGTAGCGGTACCTGGACTATTTCCATCACCGACAATACGGATAACGAATCGTTTACCACGACGGTGTCTTACAATTCTTCACAGTCGTCAGCTGAATGGATTGAAGAGGATCCGAGCTACAGCAACGGTACTCAGGTTCCGCTTGATACCTTCGGTAGTGTTACCTTCAGTGGTGCAACAGCTACGGTGAACAGTGCAAGTGTCGTGCTTTCCAGTATTAATGCGTCTTCAATCACGTTGGTATCAAGTACTGGCCAAGCGCTCGCCGTACCGTCAGCAATTTCGACAGCCAGTAACGGCTTTACGGTCACTCAACAGTAGACACGGTGTTTACTGATTCTACTGGGCGGCTTCGACTTCTCGCCCGGCAGTACCGGCCCGATGAGCCAACAACGCTCCAACTTGCTGGCGCGTACAGCGCTAGGCAGATGTTAACCCAAAACCCTGCCTATCTCGCTGTCCGGTTATTAGACTATTCTACCGATATGTACGTCGATACGATTCAGGTTGACGGTCACCAGGAATAGGTACCGGTCAATCAGGAGTATGTTCAGCGCTACATGTGTAAGGCGCACATTATTGGCGTTATGCAACATGGTGGAATTGAGGCAACTGTAACGTATTTTGGAGCAGCAAGAACGGTAAGTGCGCGGAAACACGCGTCGTAGGCGGCGGATTTCTACGGCAAGCTTGGCGTTGACGATGGCATGCGTCGTTTGCAATTAACACCTTACAAGATAGGTCCGGTACTGATACGGTAGACGGAGCAGAAAATTAGAAATATAGTAGGACACTTCGCAT
>CAYVOS010000024.1:0-9378 GCA_964453515.1 uncultured Candidatus Saccharibacteria bacterium
ATAGCACCGAAAACCACTATTCCTAGCGGTACGGGAGATTTTCAATTCTGGACCGACGGTTCACCAAACCAGTCTGCACAGTTGAACGTAACATTGGGCTACTGCAGCGTTAAATCCTGCAGTAACCAGACCCCAATTACCAGCTTGAACGTCAATGTTCTAGGTGATACTAAGGGTATCACCGTGCCAACCAGTGCATTTACCACTACTTCTAGTACCACCCTGCCAAATAAAGGGAAATACCGTTTGTATGTACGCTTGAATGTCTTGCAACCGGCGCCAATTAATTTACTATATGGCGACAATACACCAACCAACCTGTCGTCACCTATCGTTTTACCAATAAAGTAGTGCCCTGGTGCTACGGATATTATTTATCGTTATCACCGAACTTTTGTCGCTTAGTCAGTTCTAAGGTATCTTCAAGCAAGAGCCTGTTGATACGAATAAGGTCGGCAATAACTCCGAGCGTAAACGAGATGAACGATGCGATCAGTAGCACCGAACCGATGATCAATCCCTGTAAGTGATGCGGACCAAATACGAACTGCGTTTTCTGGGTTAAGTAATCTACGTAGAAGTTCAGAAACGGCATCAGTCCGAGTACAAGAAGAAAGAATCCCATCGAAAGGAATAGCGCATATGGCTTGTACATAATGAACGCCCTGACGATGGTAATACTTGAACGTCTAGCGTGTTGAAAGCTCGACTTAAATTGCCGTGATTCACGGAGCTTTGGGTTGGTCTTTATAGGCACAATAGCAATCGCCTGGTGCTTATGAGATGCCTGAATGATGGTTTCCGTTGCAAAACTATATTCTGCAATTACATTGATCTCCATAGCCGCATCACGAGTATACGCACGGAAACCACTCGTCGCATCAGGAACGTTAGTGTCGGCTGCAAAGTTTAGTACGCCAGTACCAAATTTCTGCAAGAATTTCTTAAAGGGTGAGAAATGTTCAATTGTTTGCGTACCGCGATCGGCAATAACAGTATTTGCCTTGCCATCAAGAATCGGCTGAATGAGCTCTGGGATTTTTTCCTGCTTGTATTGATTATCCCCATCGGTCAGGACGATAATGTCCGCGCCAAGCTCCAAACAAGCATTCAAACCATCTTTGAACGACCGGCTTAACCCTTCATTTTTGGTGTGGTGGACAAAGTGCTTCACACCAAGTTTTTTGGCAACTTCCACTGTATTATCCGTACAGCCGTCGTCAATAACGAGATAATCTACTGAGTCGATACCATGAATCTTGCGAGGCATTGTCTCAAATACGAGCGGCAACGTCTCTTCCTCGTTGAGACAAGGAATCATTACTATTAGTTTCATAAGTTCTCCAAACTGTCGCCTATTATACCCCTATAGCTAGTCATCTAAAACTGTTGTAATAGTAATACTTCAGCTAACCTTATTGTCAGGCTCCCAATATACTAAACACCAGGTCTATTCTAGAATCGACATAATCTGTTAATCTTGTTGCGCGCAGGGCTAACGCCCTGCGCGCTAGGAAAGAATTTTTAGTATAGCAAAGGTGCCGTCACACCTCTGGAGAAATGAGACGAGATCATCACGAAGATTTGAGACGAAGGCACGACGGTAGACAAAGTAGCGCAATGTTTGACGCACTGCTAAGATAAGGTCATGGCAACTCACATCGTTATTGATGCACGTGAACTTCGAACTACCACAGGGCGTTATATGGAGCGTCTTCTGCATTACTTGCAGGAGGTTGACACAGATCGTTCTCACCGATACTCCGTGCTCTTGAAACCCAAGGATATGGACGGCTGGACACCTACCAGTAAGCGGTTCACGAAAGTTGCCTGTCCTTATAAGGAGTTTACCTTTGCTGAGCAGACGGGATTATTATGGCAGCTCATGCAACTTAAGCCGGATTTGGTTCACTTTACCATGGTGCAACAGCCAATTTTATACCAAGGTAAGGTCGTAACAACCATGCAGGATCTCACAGGATTACGCTTCACGAACCCGAGTAAAAACATCGTAATCTTCAAAGTCAAACAGTGGGTAAACAAGTGGGTAAACTATATTGAAGATAGTAAATAAGTTGAGATCATCACGCCCACCGAATTCGTAAAAGACGACGTCGCTCGGCACATGCATGCTAATAGTCGAAAAATAACGGTGACGTTGGAAGCCGGTGATACAATCGACGCAAAGCCGGAACCAATGGATGAATTCGTCGACAAAAAATTTATCATGTACGTTGGCCGACCGACTCCTCATAAAAATCTGGAGCGTCTCATCGATGCCTTCGCACTTTTGAAGCAAACACACCCTGATCTACATCTCGTACTGGCCGGTAAGCGTGATCCGCTGTTTCGAAAACACGAACGCAATACCAAGCAAAAAGACATCCCGGATGTCCACTTCACCGGTTTCGTACCCGATGGACAGCTGAGATGGCTATATGAACACTGTGCGGCATACGTTTTCCCTTCCTTGAGCGAAGGCTTTGGCCTACCTGGGTTGGAAGCAATGTCGCACGGCGCTCCGGTTGCCTGCAGTAATGCGACCTGTTTACCGGAAGTATATGGTGACGCCGTACACTACTTTGATCCATATGATATTAATGCAATAGCAAAGGCGATTGGTGATATTATCGATAAGCCAAAACTTCAAGCAGAACTCATCGTTAAGGGCAGGAAACAGGTTAGCAAATACTCTTGGAAACGCATGGCCGAACAAACGCTAGCAGTGTATAAAGAAATACTTGGGTAAAAGTTAATTACTGTTTATACTTATAATTCACGGGGGAATTATAGTTGCACAAATATAAAAACCTTGACGGATTACGAGGTCTAGCAGCCTTTATTGTGGTGTTATGGCATTATAGTCTTGGCTTTGTGCCAGCATTAGCAGGTGTTGCTATTGGCGCATCTGCTAGCAGAAAGCTTAGGATTGAAAACCTCTTTGCAACTACGCCTCTACATATTTTCTTTGCTGGGCCTTCTGCGGTTACCCTATTCTTTGTATTGAGCGGCTTTGTACTTAGTATTAAGTATTTTCAGCACAAGGACCCCGCAATCATAACGTCAAGTGCACTTCGAAGATACTTTAGGCTCATGATCCCGGCACTTGGTTCAATTTTAATCACGTACTTTATACTCAGGTTTGGATTAAACTACGATACAGTAACTCGCTCTATCACGCATTCTGCGTGGTTAGACACACTATGGAACTTCCCAGCAAGTTTCGGTGGAGCGATTTGGCAAGGGATCTACTCGACATTCTTTACGTTCAATGACCCAAACCCCTTGACTTCCTACAACTTTAATCTTTGGACGATGCACTATGAGCTTGTCGGATCATTCATCGTATTTGCTATCATGGCCTTCTTCGGGAAGTTAAAGAACCGCTGGATCATTTACTCAATCTTAGCAATTTGGTTAATACATACGTATTACCTGAGCTTCCTGTCGGGACTTGTCATTGCTGATATTTGGGTAAACTACGAGTGGATAAAAAATAAATTTAGCGAAACGATCTGCTGGACCATGTTGCCTATCGGCTTATTTTTGATCGCGTATTATGTACCATCTGGCAATGTTGGTATTTACGCCCACATGGTCATTCCGACACTTGGACCAAGCGCTAGCCTTATAATCTTCCAGACTATTGGAGCCGTCATCATAATGATATCTGTTGTACAGTTACGTCTTCTAAGCCGTTTCTTTGTAATGAAACCGTTGCAATTCCTCGGTATTAATTCATTTGCACTTTACGTAATACACTTAGCTATTCTTGGGAGTTTAGCGTGTTTTATATTCAATCATTTAGTATTCAGAGTAGGTCATCCTGAAGCGTTCTTGGTGAGTGCGATGATATCTATTCCGTTTACTTTATTCGTTGCTCGACTTTATACAAAATACGTGGACAATCCTGCGATAGCATTTTCAAAAGCCTTCGGTGCTTTGTTAATGTCACCGAAGCCATTGATCCAACGCGAATCTGATGTTTTAGAGATAACTGAGAAAGGTACCCCGGTTACTGCGGCACCTGAAACTGGGATCCCAGATTAGACTGATTGTAACGTAATCCAGTAGACATAAATCATCTAGATGACACAGCCCTCGACGCTCTAAGCAAGTACCCGCCGCCGATCCTGCGCAGCGAACAGGGTAGCGAATACTTGAGCTACCGGCTACGGGATCTGTGCGACAAACTGGAGATTGTATTGTCCAGTTCGGACAAAGGCAGTCCCTGGCAGAATTGCTTCAAGGAAAGGTTTTGACACGCGTGTACGAGTTACAGCTGCACAAATAATTAAAATTAGGCGAGGCCGTACGCAAACCTGAAATTATGCTTTTTATAGGTAAAGTTAACCTTAGTCCCTACTTGTGCATGCTTACTGTCTTTTTGTACTGGGGATGGAATAGAGGAACTGGCGGATTTACCGACTTTGTCGACCATTTCAACTTATGCTCAGGCTATTTCTAACTTTAGGTAAACGCATGCTTTGGTATGTAAGTTTATGAGCTATAACGAGTCGATAGAAGTAATGTCTGAAGGACTTAGTCTGAATAGCCCTTCGTCAAGCCGTTTCTGGTCAAAATAGTGGGCCATGAAACCAACTGAGCGAGATAGCACAAACAAGCCATTAAAGACTTCTGCGTCAACAACTTCTTGTAAATCACTCGGCGAATAGCCTTCTTTTTTAGCTAGAATATCAAGCAGTACGGCGGCAATAGCGCCATCAACGTTCAGAATCAGATTTCCCTTTTTCTGGGTTGTGATGTTTTGCACCGCCAGTGCAAAGTCGGTGTATGGATGGGCGCTAAGCTTTGTAGTATACGCAAGTACGGCGGAAACGCGCGGGTCGGGGTAGTCAACGCTATATTTCCGGTGCCCGATTCCCAGCAAGTACTTCCGCTGCGCTGCATATTCCTCAACGACGGTAGCTGGATCCTCTCCGGAGCTTACCCCCTTTAACCACGTAGCAGCTGCTTCATTGATAGCACCGCCGAAACGTGGGCCAATTGTCAGCAGACCTGCGGTCAGCGAGGATACTAGGTCTTTGCCTGCCCGTGCCGTCACCATCGTGTTAACAGCACCAGATACATACGGTCCATGATCGACAAGCAGTTTAATAATAAAGTTTATGAATTCTTCGGTATCTTTACTTACCTGCTTCTTGCCTAGGAACATACAGGCAACTATCTGCCCGAATGAACTATTAGAAGCGAAATCAAGCAACTCATGCCCAAGGATATATACCTTTTCATCTTTATCGTAAGAAAGTGAATTCGTAAAGAGACGCGGATTTCGATTTTTTAGTTGTGCATACTCACGGATTGATTCCGGCAACTGCTTCAAACCTTTCTGGTTATTGATCTGCGTCACAAAATCTCCATACGTCTTACCGACATAGACGCCAACCTCGCGAAGGGCAACCGACTTGGCTTCAGCGGTCTCCTTTTTACTTGATGCCATTGCCTTGGCATGGCCGAATTGTGGCGGTTGTTCAAATAAGTCACCGACTGAGCCTGCGATATACGCGATGATTGGCTTGGTAATCTTTTTCTGCTGCACCAGTTCGACAATGCGGTACTCGTCATCGCCACCGAGTTCACCGAAATAAGCGATAGATTTCGTTTTCTGATCTGCCTGTGCACTCAAGAGAGCTTGCTCCGGTGACAGCATAGGAAAACGTTCGCCACCAAGCGCAAGGGCAAATGAAACACCGTAGCCGGCGTTTGCTACCGTCCGGATAATTTCATTCACCATACCACCGGATGTCGAAACGACTGCCATCTGACCACCTTCATCCAGAAGCCGTGATCGTTCAAGCTGACTAACTTCAGTACCACCAATCGCCCCTAGTTTTATATGTGCCGGCACCATCAATCCGACACTTGCGCCACCGAGCACCAACGCTCCTTTTTCCTTGGCAAGCTTTGCCAGTTCCAGCGCATGGCGCTCTGGTACCCGCTCGGCAAACACGTTGCAGCCAACTAGGTGTGGAAACGACTCCAACGCCTCGGATACCGTCACGAAGGCACGACGCCCAGACGACAGGTAAATTGTGTGCGTTACCTTGTGTTTATCAGCTTCTGGAATATCTTGTACGGACGCTTTAACTGGTATCAGCACTTCGTCTGTACCGAAGAAGTAGCGCTCACTCTTTCGACCGGTGGCAACGATATACTTGATTGACGGCTGCTTGCGGCCGCACAGGAAATCAAAGTCAAGAATAGACTGGATGATACCTTTATGACTGCCGAGACAGACAACCACCGAATCTAAGTCGCGGTGTTTACTAATGTCCAATGGACTTATCATTATTTATTCCTCCCGGTTGCCAATGTAACGATATCAGTAAGCACCATCTCCGGCCCGGTAACGTACCCAAGCAATCCGGCTCGTTCAAGGTATGTTTTCATCGATTGCAGACCTTCAGTTTCATGCGGACCGCCACGACGAACATACACCTTAATTCCCTGCTGTTTCAGTTTCGTCTGGTATTTTTTAAAGGCGTCGATCACTCCAGCAAAAGTTACCCGTACGTCAGTAAAATTTGCCACTCCGCCGCCAATGATCAGTACTTTCTTTTTAGCCTTTGAAGCGAGCAGCAACTCTAGCAGCTGCGTCGTATAATGCGCAGTTTCCTCACGGTTCGGATTACCACTGTATTCACCATAGTTTCCAAGCTCATTACCAAGTCCGAGATTGCTTACCTCATCGGCAACCACCACACTGGCGCCGCCACCAGATAAGAGTAGAAAAATGGACGCGTTCGGATTAATAACCTCCAGGCTGAATGAAGCCTGGCTCTGGTCGGCGAGAATTTTGACTTTTTCTTCTTGCTTTGTCAATGTGTGGACGGCGTAGCTGCGTATATCCTTTTCCGCCCAGCGCCCCCCAACGAAGAACTCCGCGGCGTCATCGACTTCGACTGCCATGTCTAAAAACAGCGACTTGCCATCCCGAATGAGCAGTGGATTGATCTCTAGAAAAGAAAAGTAGTTTTCATCAAATACAGCCACGATTTTCTTGAGCGTATCTTTGTCCAAACCGAGTAAGGGAAGAGCCAGACCTTCCGTATACACCACATGGGTAATTGCCGTGGGATCGGCTTCAATATCAATGCCGCCTTTGAGTGAGTAGCTAACTTCAATACCATCTTTAGTCCGGTTGAGCGCGAAGTATGTCTCATCGTCCGTCTCATGCTTGATGTAGGGTTCAATGAGGAAATATTCAAACCCTTTACCGGATAGTTCTTTTATATCCCGGGCTAGTTGCTGCTTGGTTCGGTCGAGCTTGACGAGCCCTTTTTTAAACCTTCCCTTAATCGCCTGATCAACTTTTATAACATAGGTTTGATTGTCAGATAGGATGCGGATTTGTTTGGCGGCGTCCGAAACATGAACCTCAGCGCCTTCGTAGGGCATTCCAACTACGCCGGAGGCAATGGTTTTAGCCCGGTATTCGGATAGCTTTTTACGAGCCATCTTTAAGCCTCTTTGTTAGGCTTCAAAATAATATGACGCTCTCTGCCTTCACCGACAGACTCGCTGGCTATACCAGCTTCTGATGCTACCCGGTGCACCACGCGCCGATCGGCAGCGTTCATCGGTTGCAGTCTCATTTCTTCACCTTTATCTTGTACTGCTTTCGTCCAAACTTCAGCCTTTTCCGCCAAACGGTCAGCCCGCTGTTTCTTGTATTCCGCAACATCGACGCTGACACGTGCCACTTCGAAGTTGTTATTCTTGAGTGCACTGGAAACGAGAAACTGCATGGCGCGCATATTCTCTCCATGCTGACCAATGAGAAATCCATTGAGATGTGTAGAGGGAATATTGAGCTCAATAACCTCATCGTCACTACTGGTTGCATAGACATCGATGTTTAATCCAAAGAAGGACAACATGTCTTCGATATATTTTTTGGCAAATTGTATCGACGCTTCCATTATTTTTTCCTCCGTTTCTTTGTCGACTTCTTACGATGCGGTTTGGGAGTCTTATTGGATACGCTGGCTGCAGGTGCGTCTTCGACGATCTCAGCTTCTTTAATGGTCGAAACGTCCTTCTTTTTCGTTGACTTGTCGGCAATCGCTTCCATCTCTTCGGTATCTTCACGTAACGCCAGAGATTGCTGGCCGTAGGCGACAAGTCCACCAACGAGCCAGTATAAGCTAAGTGCTGACGGTAAAGAGACGGTAAAGAGAAAAATCATGCCCGGCAACAGGAAGCTGGTACTGCGGCCAACCGCCGCGTTTAGCTCTGTTTGGTCTGCATGCTTGCCCTCGCCGGCTTCTTTCATAATCTGGCGTAAGCCCTTGCTGTCTTTGCTGGTTGGCAACAGCTGTTTACTTTGGAAGTACTGTATGATGGCGCTACCCAGCACAATAACCATTGCCGGCAAGTAAATGCCGTGCGGTCCGGATGCAGCGCGAGTCAAGTCAACGACACCGAAGAGCGAGTGATCAAACAGGTGAATATTCGTGCTAAGTTCTTTCATCCAACTCAAGTGCCGCAGGAATGGGTAGGAGAAGGTCTGCAGGTTATAGGGGTTCTGCACCACCATACGTAGCCCGCTGTACAGCCCGATTAGAATAGGGAGCTGAAGGAGAATAATACCTATCGAACCAAACGGATTGATGCCACGCTCTTTGTAGAGTTCCTGCATCATGAGCGCTTCTTTTTGACGGTTGCCCTTAGTGGCAGCCTTGATTTTCTTAATTTCTGGCTGCAATGCGCGCATCAGCTTTGCCTGATGCATTTGCTTATTTAAGAGCGGCCACAGAATCAAGCGGACGACAATCGTAAAGATGATAATAGCGAGGCCGAAGTTATGTCCGGGTAGCAGCGCGTATATCGCTACCAGCAAGTTGAAAATCGGCCGGACAATTATGGTCGTGAACACGGTAAACTAGTGCCTCCTTGCCGTCTACTATAGCATGTTTATCTCTTTTGTGCCCTTGTTAGACCGTGTAAAGACAACAATAAAAGGGGAGCGCTATTTAAGATTTATATGAGCTGATTTGAGTTGTGAGAGAACACATTCCTTGAGCTGGTCTGCCGCCATGGTCGCCATCTGTTCATTATAGATAGTAAATACGAGATCTACTTGCTGTTCGGGCACTACGGCCGTCCTCACCACTTCATAGATGCGGCGACGGATGCGATTACGCACCACTGCGGATTTGCTGACTTTTTTACTCACCACAACTGCCACTCGGTAGCGCGTGTTCCGATTATTCGCTACATATTTCAGCGAACAGTAAGCACCGCGTACCACCTTGCCATTCCGGTAGACGTAGCGGAGACTTCCATAACCATGAAAGCGGTGAGGTCGACTAAGCATGAAGTGGCCTTTAGCCGTTAGGATTGTTTCTGTTAATG
>CAYVOS010000025.1:0-9349 GCA_964453515.1 uncultured Candidatus Saccharibacteria bacterium
CTGCAGGTGACGGGCGATACTTGGCAGTGTCAGGTTAACAACTGAGCCGTCAAGTAGCACGATGCCACTGCCTAGGATCAGGGCTATCAATACCAGAAATTGCCGTCAGTTATTGATTTTGCCCATCTCTTATCACCATACGGCATTGTGTAATACGGCAAGAGCCTTTTCATTTTGCCCGTATCTGTTAAAATAGGTCTGAACCGGGGTGTGGCGCAGTTGGCTAGCGCGCAGCGTTCGGGACGCTGAGGTCGAAGGTTCGAGTCCTTTCACCCCGACCAAGTGATATTTTGCTCAAATCCACCATCATATTGTATGGTGGATTTAGCTTTATAACAGATACAGAATCGTTGCCAGCTCGTAGGTTCGACACCACTTCATTCAAGACTGCGTCTATTTCCAGTAAATCCCGTGTTTGGTTGATAGTTTTCAGATACGAGCGGGTAAGTTCGTAGAATTGTTCACGGGTTGGCAAGGCATTCTTCAACCGTTCCAACTCGACATTAGCTGCTTTGATGTTGGCTTGTGCTACGTTTATCAGGTTCTGATGATACTCTAGCTTACCGCTGTGGTGACTGATATTACGAAATGGGCAGACGCGCAACAAACGGTTTGTGCCGACCAAGTCGGGGGCGCCCCAGCGCTCTCAAGCGACCAGCAAACCGCTAACAACGATTACCAGCAGTACTAGACTGATTTAGCTAAGGTACAGGCGGACGTTAAGCAGTTGTCGATACTTAGCTAAACTCGCAGCAGACGTAGCCGTAGGACGAATGAGAGCTATATATGTACGAACCCTTTTAACAATTATATAATTGGCAGTGATGTGGTGGCCGAGAACAGGCCGTAGCTTGCAAAGCTGTGCACGGTAAGGTAGTGTCTACCCCACATCTCCAAAATCATGACGGTACAAGAATACATTCAATCTGAACTTCAGCACTGCACTGACTGTGTGCTAACTGATGACGACAAAGCGACTATTGAGAAGTCTGGTGTTCAGGCTTTTATCTATGCTAGGCTCACTTCTAAAAAATTTAGGAAATGGGCTGTAGATGAAAGCTCCGAACAGCAAGCAAAACGAGCTATCCAAATAAATGTGGAAGCGGGGAAGCCGTTACAGTTTCGTTACCCATTTGGTGGCTATAAGCTCTGGCGTATGCCGAGTGCCCCTGATGTAGATTGGGCGGAGTTCTTTGCAATCGCTTATTATTCTAAGTATCTTGCGCCGATTGCAGCAGCCTATGAGCCAGGCATTGAGTTTTTGTTTGCGTCTGACGATGTGATTATTGAGCGAATGGATAATGTACCAGTAGCTGACACCGACGCTTACTTCAACTCATTTAGGAAGCTCATTGAGCAGTTTAGACAGTTCTTCCCCGCAAACTTCAAAATGGACATAGTGCGAATTGGTGACCTTTATGAAGATAAAGACGCTATGGAGCAAGAGCTGGTCGCCAATGTTGAACGATTTAAGCAAGAGTACGCCACTACGGTGCCAGCTGAAAAGAAGCAGAAAATGCTCACAACCTCTGAGCTAAACATTCGTTGGGACGGAGCCAAAGACCTAACTAAGTTGAACAAAACAGAGAAACAAGCCGTCATTGAAATGGGGCCTGTATACCATGACGCTTACTGCGCCTTGTCTAAGCGACGTGAGTTCAATCGTGGAGAAGACAAAATCATCATCTTTACGACTGTGATACCTAATGCTATTGCCGTTGGCACAACCAAATCGTCGGTTACTAAATACTGGACTGGATTTGGCGTACTAGAAGCAGACGGTGATACTTTTAAGGCCAAGATTGTTTCTCCAACTCAGCTTGAACAGCTTGACGGCAAGCGGTGCGAACTGGTCGTTACCAATCTCTTTGGTTTACGAAACTTTAAGGGTATTAGGGTTTATTAGAATGGTTCAGCCTAGCCCACAAGCCCAGGCAATCCTTGATAGTATTGCGTATATTACGATTGCAACAGTAAATGAAAGTGGCGAACCCTGGAATACACCCGTAGCTGCCTACCACTTTGATAATGACTACACATTTTACTGGGCTTCTTGGACTGACAACCAGCACTCTCAGAATATCCGAAACAATGGCAAGGCATTTATTGTCGTCTATGACTCGACTCCCGCTAAGGGGCAACCCTCACAAGGTGTTTACATCCAAGCAGAAGCAAGTGAGTTGGTAGACGAACACGAAGCAATGAAAGCAGCTCTCGTCTTTGGCGATGACCCCTATAATCCGTCTGACGGCAAAGAATACTTGGGTGGTAAACCCCGTCGTCTTTATAGAGCCGTACCACAGAAAATCTGGCTTAATGATGATAGCGAAGTAGATGGTAATTTTATTGATATACGAAAAGAGGCGGAAGAATGAAAGACAAAAAACTTTCGATTGTCATCAATAAACCCGTGGACGAAGTCTTTGAGTTCACCACTAATCCTGCCAATACTCCTAAATGGATTGATGGGATTGCTATAGAAGAAACCAATGAAATGCCGCCAAAACTAGGCACTATTTACCGAAACAAAGGTCAGAGCGGTAACTGGAACGAGTATGAAATGACCGCATTCGAACAGAATAAAATGTTCGAGCTAACTCGGAAAAATGGCGACTACCATGTGCGCTACACTTTTACGCCCATTGATGACAAGAGCTGTGAATTTGAGTATTACGAATGGGTAGATTATGGGCGGCTTGACGACACATTCTCGCAAGAAGTGTTAGAAAAACTGACTCGCCTAATGGAGCAGGAATGACAAGGCATGAAGAAGTAATTATGAGAAAACAGCAGCAAATCTGGCACGACGAACACACTAACCAAGGTACTCTGCCAACAATGGCAAATATCGAACCCGCCAGCGGTGTAGTGCAGTTTACCGATTACCTTAAAGCGCAGGGCGCATCACCCTCTGGCAAAGCTGTAGACATCGGCGCGGGTAAAGGCCGCAACAGCGTCCATTTGGCAAAGCTTGGGCTTGAGGTCTGGGCGTTAGAATACATCGAACCCGCTATTGCCACCGCTAAACAGCTTGCAGAAAATAATAACGTAGCCGATAAGATACATTTTGAACTGGCTGAAATAGACACAACTTGGCAAGTTGCCGACAATTTTTTTGATGTAGCCATAGACTCCTTTTCAAGCATAGACATTGAAACCAAAGAGGCGCGTGAAAAGTGCCGTGATGAAATGTACCGCACCCTAAAGCCAGGCTGTTATGCGCTTGTAACTGTTTGTTCAGCTGACGACGAGTGGGAAAAGGAACTTATTGCTAATAACCCTGGACCGGAACCAAAAAGCACCCTTTGGCCTCAAAACGGCAAGTTTCAGAAGGACTACGACGAGGCAGAATTACGTGAGTTTTATAAAGCCTTTGAGATTGTTGAGCTGAAGAAAATTAGCAAACCAGCGTTCAAGCTTGGGCGTGAAGGTACGGCTACGAACTTGTGGTGTGTGTTGAGAAAAGCCTAAATGCCGTCTCAAAACACCATTATGTCACAATATGTTTTTTTAACAGGGGTGAGGTGGCAATCGCGTCGCCCTTGACAAAGCCTTATGTCGCTAAAAAATGACGCCGACCGCTGTTAGGATATGTCGTTCAATAGTGATTGTACGACGTAAAGCATAGAATGACCATTAACGTATAATAAAATCCGGCTATTATATACTTGACGTTACCAAACCGCCCCTGTAAAATATAAGAATGAATGCGGGTAATCTCATCGACTTCTATAACGAATTCCCCAACGAGGAGAAGTGCGCTGAGTCTCTCGCCAAACAACGATGGGGTAATGAAATCACTTGCCCAAAATGTGGCACCATTGGTATTAAAGCCTACAAACTCGCCAGTGGTCGGCTGAAGTGCGCCGTCTGCCGTAAACCCTTTACTGTCCGTATGGGCAGCGTCTTTGAAGACAGTAAAATCCCCTTGCAAAAATGGTTCTTTGCTATTTACCTATGCACCAGCCTCAAGAAAGGTGTTAGCTCCATTCAGCTTGCAAAGTATCTTGGTGTCACTCAGAAGACTTCTTGGTTTATGCTCCAACGTATCCGCTACGTGTTTGAGAACCAGACGTTCGAGAAGCTCAAAGACGCCGTTGAAATGGATGAAGCCTACATAGGTGGTGCTGATAAATACAAGCATCACAGCAAGAAGCTCAAGACCATAAACGGCGAAGGAGCACAGGGCTTTGGTAGTAAGAACAGCAAGACGCCAGTTGTCGGTATGGTTGAGCGTCACGGTAAATTACATGCTGTCGATACGAACGATATTGGCAGCGCCACGTTAATGAACTTAGCACGTAAACATATCGACATAGACGCGACCGTCTACACCGACGAGCACATGCCATACCGGACATTGCCAAAGATCGGCTACAAGCATGAAAGTGTGAATCATGGAGCCAAGAAGTTCGTCAATGGCATGGCCAGCACGAACACGGCCGAATCGTTCTGGTCACACCTGAAGCGTGGTATTGACGGCATTTACCATCACGTAGCGCGCAGCACTTGCAGAAATACTGTGACGAATATAGCTACCGTTGGAACACGCGAGACATGACGGATGGTGAACAGTTCGAGGATTGGTTCGGCAATCTAAACGGCAAACGGCTGACCTACAGAGCGTTGCCGAAAAGAGCATAGCCCGCCCCTATTAGCTAAACTAGTTTACACCCTCATGGGCTAGGGTATGAATGCGTCTAGTTTCAATCAGTTATTGCTTGTACTCTCGTGTCCTCTACTATATAAATATACGGGTAGGTGGGGTTGGCTTAATACATACTTGCCATATCCAGAAAAACAAAGAACTAAAGAAACAATAAAAAAGCTAAAAAATAATAACTAACTATAACTACAGCTATCTACATGCCTATAGTCTTACCTAAAATAACCGAGAGACAAAGCAACATCATTGATCTCTTGTACGAGCATAGATTCTTAAATCGTATACAGATACAAGCACTATTGGGGCAAATAGATTATAAAAATACGAATCTGTGGCTGAAAGATCTACGTGAGAAGCATTACGTCGAGTGGATCTATTCGACTCATTTCGCCGAAAAGACCAAGCCAGCCGTGTACTATCTGGGCCTCAATGCCATACGCCGGTTCCGACAGATTGGCGTACACGAAGGCCACGTAGCTAAATACTACCGCGAATCGAGCCGGAGCCAGGCGTTCATCGACCGCTGCATACTGCTCGCGGATGCCTGCATTTTGTTCAAACAGACCAATAAGACCATTGGCGCGGTAGGCAGAAAGGCGAAACGTGACGACATTTGGTTTATGTGGGAAACCGAGGCTGAGTTTACCGAGCATGGCTACTACGAGTTCCTCAACGAAACAGATATTCACCCAAATCTGTGCTACACCGAAATGGGCTATGACGAATATTTTGAAGAAGTGCCGGTTGCAAGCTACACGGTTGTAGTATTTGATCCGACGCTGCCGAGATACAGTATGCGTAAGCGGCTTAAAAACTACGTACAGTTCTTGGACAGTGAAGAGTGGCAAGACGAGATGGAAGAGGAAAAGCCGCCGATTGCTTTATTTGTATGCTCGACCAAAGCTGACATGATTTACTGCAAACGGGCAACCAAGAAGCTGCTGGAGGATACTTGGGAAACTGAGAACATCCATATGAGGTTCACTACGACTGAGTCGATAAAGAAACAAGGGTTCAGGGGGAGGATATGGGAAGAAGTGGCGCCGCCTAAAGATGACGATTAGTTTGGCTTGCGGCTAATACTCGGAACTCGTGTTTGCCAACGGCAAATGCGAGTTGTCACTTTTCTGGTAGGAAAAGTGATTGAACCACTCTTGCTGCGGTATGATTAGAGCATGAAAAATAATACTCTCACTGCACTAAAAGGCGTTCGCGTCGGTCATGCGACCCACCTCGACAAATTAACTGGCTGTACGGCTGTCATATTCGATGAGGAGTATCCTGCCGCATATCGAGGCTACGGTGGAGATATTGGTAGTTTTCACACGGACAGCTTACGGGTCGGCACTAAACGGACACGCCAGGGATTCTTTGTTGCTGGTGGTAGCTTAACTGGCCTCATGAGTGCAGGTGAGATTATGCAGGCTATGATCGAAGACGGCATCGGACAAAAAGCCGCTTCCATCATTAACCCAAACATCAGTGGCGCAATAGTCTTTGACCAAGGCACGCGTATCGCGCAGTACGATCCAAAGTACGGCCGTGAGGCCTACGAAAACCTTTCCAGTGATCCCGTACCAAGTGGGAACGTCGGTGCTGGTACCGGTACGAGCGTAGGTAAATTTCAATGGCTCGAAAAGGGTACGAAGAGCGGTGGCATGAAAGCTGGTGTCGGTAACGCTCGCGTTGATCTCAAAGGTGGCATTATGGTGTGTGCCTTAACCGTATTGAATGCCATCGGCAATATTGTCCTGCCCGACGGTACTATTTTGGCCGGTAACAGGGATGAGCAAAAGAAGTTCAAGGACTTTGACGATACCATTGATTTTATTACGGGTGATCCAGCAAATACTACGATTACGATTGTCGGCACGAACGTTGATCTTGGCTCGCGAGAGAACTATGAACGGCTTGCCCATTTTGCAACGCACGGACACGTTCGCGCCATCCACCCTGTCCATACGTCTCAGGACGGCGACACGGTCTTCGTTTTCTCGACCAAAGAGATTGACCAGCCCTTCAACAAGTACGGTGAGTTCTTCCAGGAGAAGGGGTATAGCGGGTTCACGGTTGACGTGATCGGCCATGCGGCTGCCAAAGCAGTACAAGAAAGTATTTACGATGCTTGCCGTAGCGCTGAGACGATTGAATTTGAGGATGCGTACAAAGGCGTGTTTCCTTCGGCGAAGGATTATTAGGATATTGCCGAATGCCGACGTTGAATGCTTTATGAACAAGAAATATTTGCACTTTAAAGACCTGCTTTCAAGGATCAACGGGATTAGTACGCCCCTAGTCGGGCTTAACTGGCAACCATCGAAAAGCGAACTGGCAAGAGCAAAGAGTGTCGTCAACTTCCTAGAAGACAGGAGAGTTCTCTACAATCCTACGGAGCTTGAAATGCCGGATCACTGTATTGACTCGGTAATTGAAATACGCCGCCGCCTAACACAAGAGCTAGACGGGCTAAGTTATAAGAGCCAACTCAGGCTCAAGCTGAAGATCATGCGTGCTGCCTGCCGCAAGTTTCTGGACGATACGCCTGACCATGTTGATCTGCATTACGGTGGTTATAGTGCCTGGGTGTTTTACAGTAACATTGGCGAATTACGAGGAATATTCGGGCTCTGTCTAAGGGATATCGTGTTGGCTTGCAGGCTGGATGTTGAGCAAGGGCTTGCCAGTATAATACCCACCGAGGATTAAGCAATGCTAGATACAATTCTCACAGGCCTCATAATTGCGGTGGGTACGGCGCTTATTACAAGCATACTAACTTATAACTTTACAAATAAAGTAACAAAAGCAGCAGCGGTGATGAAGTTTCGAGAAGAAAAGTATGCCAAGCTTCTCGTACTACTTGAAGGCTTCGTAGGTAACACTGCGTCGGCCGAAACAAAACGCGCCTTCTTTAAAGAACAGCACGAATCCTGGTTATACTGCTCAGATGAAGTGACGAAGGCCATTAATCACATGATTGGACTTGTTGCACAGAATAAAGGTATGGTTCGCGTCACAGGTGAAGACCCTGTAGGTGCAATTGTCATGGCCATGCGCAAAGACCTACTTGGCAAGACTAAACTTAGTACAAGTGATTTCAGGTATATCGATGTGATAGATCACCATAAGTGATCTGATATTATGGTGTTACATGCAAAAAGAGGATATTCTAGCCGAAATTAGGCTTATGGCACAAGACAATGGCGGCAAACCGCTTGGTCGTGAAAGGTTTGAACGTATGACTGGCATAAAACCTAACGACTGGAATAAGTATTGGGCACGTTTCGGTGACGCCCAAAAAGACGCGGGTTTTGAGCCAAACACCCTTATGGCCGCCATTGACGACGACGATCTGCTCGATAAACTAGCAGCTCTTACGCTTGAGTTAAACAAGTTCCCTACTCACGCCGAGAGACGTATTAAGTCGTTTAGCGATGCCAGCTATCCAAACGAAAAGACATTCCAACGGCTAGGTGATAAGCGTACTGTCATGGCAAAGCTAATAGCTTATTGCTCGACAGGAGCGCATACATGACTGCAAAGGTGATATTAGAAAACGAGCTTGAGGCAATACCTCACACGGTGAGCAACAACACAGACGCCAGAGAAAAGGATGTGGTCTACGGATTCGTGTACCTTTTTAAATCGGGACGTTATTACAAAATCGGCAAGACCAAGGATATGGTAAGACGAGGCACAGAGATTCGCATACAACTACCAGAGAAGTTAGATTTGATACATTCAATTCAAACTGATGATCCTAGCGGCGTAGAGGCGTACTGGCATCGGCGCTTTGACGAAAAACGCATGAATGGTGAATGGTTTGATTTGAACTCGGCAGACATTAGAGCGTTCAAGCGATGGCGCAGAATATACTAACACCCAAGAGGAGTTGCAGACTATGCCCAAGCCTACGAGAAAGCAGTTAGAAGATTTATCAAATCAAATTAAGCAAGATCAGGCAAAGTCGAGCCCTGCTGAAAAGCGCCTCAAGTTAAACGACACGTTCAAGGGCGCTATGAAAAAGATCGCTAGAGCGAAGCCGCCAAAGGCCAAAATATGAATGACGATTTACAGAGCAAAACTGACGATGAACTGAGAAGTATCATGCTAACAAGTAGAGCTAACCAGCACGTTTCAACCTCAATCTATCATAGAGCAAAAGAGGAACTTGATTCGAGATCTAAGATTGCGGCCGAACAACAGAAGGAGCTGAAAGCGACGGCAGACGCAGTATTGCAGTCAATTTCAAAAAGTAAGCTCGGCACAGATACTACCGGCAAATTTGTCACTATTGAGATACTGGAGCATCAATTCGGTGAAAAGCGCATGCAAAAAGTAAATGCAGCACTCCAGTGGCTACTTGAACAGGACTTCGTCGAAGAAATCGAGGATAATGAGGGACTGTATAGGCTTACTCCTTTTGGCGATAGCCAACTCAGTACACTACATATATCTAATAACACTACCTATTCCAACATCTCGAACTCGAATATCGCCCATCAATCGGACAACGCCAGTCAAACGGTTAAGGTCAGCGAACTACCTAAAGATGTACAGAAAAGTTTAGAGGAACTACGTATTGCAGCGAGCAAGCAAGATGCTAGCGGAATGAAGAAAGCATTTATCTATATTGCAGATAAGGCAGTAGATGTGGCGATAGCGATCTCCTTAGGTCGTCTA
>CAYVOS010000026.1:0-9304 GCA_964453515.1 uncultured Candidatus Saccharibacteria bacterium
CAACCCTCACGTCGCTCATGCTAGTTTATTCCCCTTGAGTAAACTATTCATTCTTATCTATAAATATAATCGATTCAGAATAACTCGACAACTGAGTAACATTGCTTTTTCTGTAATATATCTTACAATTTGCAGTTATTTTTACATACTGGCTCCGTAAAACATAAGCATTTTAAAATATTATTGCTTTTATTTCAAACATATGTAAATATTAAAGTAATAACGTTTGCGGAGGCGGAAAACAATGGCAATTGAGGCTCTAGTAGTGCTTGGGATTATTCCTGGTACCAATATTCAAATAGGATTCCTAGGCTGGGCGGCTATGTTTAGCATTGCTGCTATGTTGCTTTATGTCGTGCACCGTGAACGAAAGCTACACTCCATCAGGTTTCTACTGATCCGCATCAGCCTAGCGATTACGGTTCGTCGACTTCAGCGGGTATAATACTCTCACCATATAGTCGCAACTCCTCTAGTGCATAGTGCTGATTTTCGTAATACCTGTGTCAGCGGCCAATTCTTGTAGACGTGTAAAATATTTTGCTACCCGGCTTTGCTGAGCACCGGCAGTCAACCGCTGCATGCAGAACCGTTCCCACGCAGCACGCTCTTCCGAACTGAGCGCGTTGGGATAATTACGCGCTTTATATAGTGGCAGCAAAGCCTTGAGCCGCTGGTCCCGAAAACTTGGACCGAAGCTATCTAACTCTTCGGGAGTAGCTGCCCTAACAGCACGCATGACCTGTTTATCTGCGTCGTTAATAAAATCGTCATATAACTGACTATCCACCTGCTGCTCGTGTGACAACAGCTCGGCTTGTTGCTTTTTGTCCATTTGTTCTAACGCAGTCATGACATGTTCAATAAATTCCGGATGACCTTTGAGCCTTGTGTGATGAGCGGTAATTGCTTTCAGATCAATTTGTGTCCGCTTTTGACTGGCTTCATCCAAGACACCAAGTGGTGCTACCGCCGGGCACCGGTTGTATTGCAGTGTTTTTACCGGCAATCGCTTCGGCGCATTTTCATCTCTCGTATACGACCAACGCTCGACTAGTTGTTGCGGCGTAAGCCCTATAAATTCATCGGGGTCATGGCGTAAATCGTAGACTAGTGCACCTTGTTTCTTCGGATGTTTCGCAAGCATGGTAACGACCGTAGTTTTCTCAAATTCACTCGGATATTTGCCGGAAGTGTAAACAATCGTGGCACCAGCTTCAACGAGTGCTGCGACTTTTTTCTTATCCCGCATGGAGAGTAAAAACTCAAATATTTTTGGTTGCTTGGTTTGAAGCAGTCTTGCAACAGCAATTGTGGCGTTCACATCACTGAGTGCATCATGCGCGTTCAAGTGATCGAGTTTATTTACGGCAGTCAAAAGTTCCAGTCGATTACTGGGTTTGCCATCGGGCGCAAATGGCCACTCAATACCTTCCGGACGGAGCGCTCTTACCATGCGGACTACATCAAGTAAGTCCCAACGACTTCTATCATCTTTCCATTGCCATTCGTAGGCATCATAGAAGTTACGGTAATTGAGGTAGCGCATAAATTCGTCGTCAAATCGCACGGTGTTGTAGCCGGCAAAAATGGTGCCACGAATCGCCACTTCTTCATAAAATGTTTTAAGAAATTCAGCTTCCGTTACACCATCAGTAATTGTTGACTGAGGTGTAATACCGGTAATCATGATAGCGTCTGGGTCTGGCAGCACATCAGGTGTCAGCTTAACAAGGATATTTACTGGTTCACCAACCGGTTCAAGATCCATGTTCGTTCGCTGACCGGCAAACTGCATAATACGTGCTTCACGCGGGTTTATGCCACTCGTCTCAAGGTCATAGAAAAAAATACTGGGAACCATAGCTTACAGTGTAACACCAGATCTTGGCGCTCTGAAAAAATACAACCATAAGCTTATAGTTCCGTCACTAGATAATAGAGGCACCCGTGACTTTTCACTCAAATCGCACTATCTAGATACGGGCTTAAGAGTTCAACAGTGCTATCGTGATCGTGTCGCTTGTGAGGCTCATGATTAAGGTTCCTATTTTAACCCCAGCTCGACATAAGCGCAAATCTTGTCCCGCTCGGGTACTATGGCTCAACCGTTATTCGCGTCGCAGTAAAAACTCCGTTTTTAGTGGCGCCGACAGCTACGACGCTATCGTTGACCACCGGCTTCACATTTTTTGCATAGGTCGTATTACTCGTAATCGCAACGTCGTGGGCCTTACCTCCGCCGGCTATAGTAAGTGAGGTAGCAGTTACTTTCGTAACAACTCCGGCGAGTCGGGCGAGTCGGGCCATACTTACCTTCAGTTTGCTTGTCTTTTGCGTTGTTAGCGGCTGTACGCCAGAAATATTATCAACATTACTACTGCTGGCATTCGAATGTTTAGTGCCGAGCAGAAAACCAGCACCAAAACCACTGGCTATTAGGCATACGGCTAACGCACTGATGCTGACGATTTTTAAAAACTTACGACGTTTTACGTGCTTATTATTGGCGTTGTCAACTGCTAATGGTGGCGTTGGGTATGTTGGTTGATTATCCATATCGTATTCCCTATCAAATATTAATTTAATGTTTCTAAGATTGCAAGCACTGGTTAGGAATCTGGTTAGTGCCCGCATGCAACTCACCAGCAAGCCAGGGGAATGCCTTTTCAAATGCGACCTCAGCATATGACCAGGTATGCCTGCTCCCGATTAGCACGGAAGTGCCGAGTGCTGCCCGATAGATTGCAGCTTCAGCACGGAACTTCTGGAGATTACTTAGGTTTTCATCGGAACCAGAAATATAGCAGCCAACTGTTCGGCCCGGATGCTTGAGGAGCAAGAAATCGTTGTGTCCGTTTACTATTTGCTTAACATTAGTACCGGGTTTAAGCAGGACCGACAGACCACTCGCCTCAATAATTTTCGACTCTCCTGAGATGTCCAGATACACACCGTAGAGGCTCTGGTGACGTAACGAAAGGGTCATTGCACAGTATCCCCCAAGTGAAAAGCCGCCGATAGCCCAGTGGCTCGGTTGCGATTCGGTATTAAACGTCTTTGAGATCCAGGCGGGCACATCTTCAGTAAGGTAAGTTTCTACGTTTCCGTACTTGCCATTTACGCACTCGGAATCGTTACCTTTCAACGTTTTGAAGCTTTTAAACCCACCCGTATAGTCCGTCATCACAAAGATAGGAGCAATACCATTGTGACGCCTCGCCCATGCGTCTGCTGTGATATCCAAGTGCCCAGCTTGAGTCCAATCTTTAGAAAATCCTGGCGCACCCCCGAGCATAATTGCAACCGGCAATGACGGGTGTGGCTGCACGAACCAAGCCGGTGGCAAATACACTAATGCGTCATTTGTCTTGAAGCCGGATTTCGTACTTGGGATCGCAACTTGCAGAACACCGCCCTGCCCGGAACTATGAACTGAATTTAAAAAAGCAGCAGTAGCATCTGGGCTGAGCACCTGAGCGGTCAAGTTTTGAGGTATTTCATCAGTAGCTTTCTCACCTAATAAAAATGCGATCGAAGGAAAGTAGCCCGCGTATGCATTTATCCCTGCGCCAATAGATAAAACAGCCATGGCTAAACAAAGTAATACAAGAATGGTCAGTTTTATATAGCGGTGGCGCAATTTCCACGCCATGATAACGCACGTAACTGCAACTACGGCGAATAGTATTGAAAGATACGGAGAAATGATGTTCACATGCCGCAGTAAATATCCCAGACCAGGCATAACCAGAAAGATTACTGAGAGCAATAACCAGAAAAGTAACCCATTGACATCTTTGGATGTTGTGCGTGTCATTTTATCCTTTTAACCTCACTGCACCCCAATACTCAACTGCGCCCGGGTTACCGTAATATGCCGTGGTGCCCATCCAAGGCCGGCACGGGTTGACAAAGCTGGCGTTAGGAGTGCACTCACGCTTTGTGTGGCTGCCAAGATATACCCATTGATACCACAGGACTGGAGCGCTAAATCCAATCGCAAGTACTAGAACACTGCTCATAGTAAACTTGGGCCGATTGATGCTGATTGAAGAATTATTTAATGATAACGGCATAAATCTCTAATGACTTTATCACATATATAATATAATGTCACAAAAAGTCCCCGAGTTAGCGGCGTCCGGGCAGGATACCTACCGACAGCTGAAGATAAACTACCCTACATTCTCTTGTACCTAAAGCTGTACCCAGCCTACGACGCCCTCTCAGTACTCACCGGCCACCAACAGCGCAAGTGCGCGGCGGCTCGGTCAAGCTGCTTTTGCCCGAGCTAGAGAAAAGCCTTGGTCGACACCTCGTACTGCCAGTCCGTCGCGGCCGCAGTCTGGAGGAGATCTTCCGGAAAAACCCGGAGCTGAAAAACGTATTCATTGACGGTATCGAACGAAGTGTAAAGCTCGGAACTGCCGAAATTAGCGTTCACCGCCGGGATCAGGCATTTGCTCAATATGCTGCTCGAAACTTCCTCGGAATGATCGGCCGCTTAAGCCACCCCCAATTTCACCACCTTCGCCCTGAACCCCAAAACCAAAGGCGCAGGTTGTAGCGACTTCTTGAACTTAAAGTACGTAATATCAGTTAATACTCAAATGAGCCGTGTCGGCTTATAACAATAACGCTGCCAGACTCAATGCCCTGGCGTCGTAGTTCATGCATAATCCCCATTTTCAGCATAATGTCGCGGAGACGACGCAGCCCTTGTTCATTTGAAAAATCAGTACGGGCAGCAAACTTCTCAATCTTTCGACCAGTCACGGTAAACTTCTTGCCGTCTTTTGTCACGTGCCAGGCTTTATCGTCATTATGTAACGTGAGCACCGGAATTCCCTGCTCAGCGGCTGTTTCTGCCTCTACCCTTCGCTCAGCCTCTACCACATCTTTAATGGTAAAGAGTAGCTCTTTGATACCAAATCCGGACTGTGCCGATATTGCGAAAAGTGGCGTACCCTTCGGTACAACTGCTTTGAGCGTATGCAAGCGGTCGTCGATCATATCGCGATCCAGACCCTCGACTTTGTTGATAACTACAATTTGCGGTCGATCGGTTAAATCTACATTGTACGATTTCAGCTCTTCCTGAATCGTTTTGTAAGCTACTTGTATATCCTCTTGGTAAGCATCGACGAGATGTAAGAGTACCTTGGTGCGCTCAACGTGACGCAAAAATTCATGCCCTAACCCCTTGCCAACAGCTGCACCTTCAATCAGGCCAGGAATATCCGCGAATAGCAGGCTGGTGTGTTTATCTATATCGACGACACCGAGATTGGGTTTAATCGTCGTAAATGGGTAGTCGGCTATTTCTGGCCTCGCGTTACTGATGTGCGCAAGCAACGTAGACTTGCCAGCATTAGGTAAGCCGACTACACCGACGTCGGCAATCATCTTCAGTTCTAACACAACCGGTAGCTCATCGCCCTTTTCGCCCTTTTCCGCAAATTTCGGAGCTTGGCGAGTGGAACTGACAAAGTGCGCATTGCCAAAGCCTCCCTTACCACCACGTGCAATGACTGCCTGCTGCTCATCTTCAGCAAGATCAGCAAGTGTATTGCCTGATTCATCGGTTACGATCGTCCCGAGCGGCACGGCTACGATCAGGTCTTTACCACCTTTACCGTGCTTACGGCGCTTTGAACCGGCTTGTCCGTTTTCAGCTTTCAGTTCCTTTTGGTAACGAAACGCGGCGAGCGTGTTTTCATTACGACTGGCCTGAAATACGACGCTACCACCATCGCCGCCATCGCCACCATCAGGGCCGCCATGATCGATAAACTTTTCTCGTCGAAAACTCATCGAACCATCGCCACCATCGCCGGCGATGATTTCCACGGTAGTCTTATCTATAAAATTCATTACCTATAGTATACGATACATGCCACACCCTTGTCATTAGAGGATTTATATTGTCTATTAGTGAGTTATGTAGTTCGGGAATGTTGAAGCTGAAACCCAACCGCTGTAACCAACGCTGTCATAGCCTGCAAGACCGTTCATATCGCGGAATTTGATCTGTGTGCCATCAGCCGAGACGGCGTCTACAATCGCCACGTGACCTTCACCGCCAGCGGCGTATGGTGTCTGCGCAATCGCACCAACAGTAGGCTTTGAACTGACGTTCCAACCACTGATTGACGCATAGTATGCCCATGAGCTGGCATTGCCCCAGTTACTCGGTACCGAGATTTGTGATGCGACATACCAGGTACAGAAGCCGTAATCGTAACCATTATAGCCGTAAATGGGAGCAGTACCCCAGGCGAATCCTCCTAAGCCAAAACTACTTGAAGCTGTGTAGACGCTAGTCTGTATTTGACCGTTTGGAATAATGATCAACTCACCGGGAGTGAGACCCGAAATTTCCGCATCATTGTAGGCGATGATCTGGGCTTGGTTGGCATTATATTTTGAAGCCAGACTTGCCGGCGTATCGCCACGCTTTACGGTGTACACGATACCATTTACGGGCGGAATGTATAGTTTCTGCCCTGCATTGATCGTTTGGCTGGCGAGACTGTTTGACCACATGATACTATCTGACGTCACGTTAAACTTCGAGGCAATACTCGCAACCGTGTCACCGCTCTTGGCATAGTAGATTTGAATATCCTTATTAGACTTGAATGCGCTGGCAACGATCTGCGGTTTGGCAATGACCGTACTTGAGGTTTGCATGATTGCCATTTCGGCGTTTACTGATTGAGCCTGATTGCTCACGGCAGTCGTTTCAGGCAATGCGGTAACCCGGGCAATATTCACGGCAATGTCTGCGGAAGATAGCTGATCAAGCGGGTCGGATACGGTGCTGGAGTTTGCATTTGACGCCGCAAGTACCGAACTTAAATCAGAGGCACCGGACTGCAGGCGGGTCACAAACGTCGCAACCCCAGCTAGTAGTAAGATATTGACAATCAGTAAACTATAACGTATCACTTTACGCCGGGCAGATTTATGCTTCAGCCGTTTTTGCAGGCGTGCATACACTTGACCCGGTTGCTCAATACGCTTAAGCACAGCAACCGACTGATGGGAGGAATTACTAATGAGATTCTCCTAAAAGGACAAACGCCCCTGCCATTTATACGTTTATACTTCCTGTAGATGGAATTATTTTCTGTTAAATAAATAACGGCATGTTACAGATATTTTCCGTACGTTCCGCTACTTCCATCGATTATAGCAAAACTATGAGCACTTTCAAGTGCATCCACCTCTGTTCTATTAGAGACCGCTACAGAGCTTGTGGCAATATTCCTGGGTATATGCCTGGTGCTGTTGGAGATTTGTCGAGAAGTAGGTGATACCGTTATCGCCAGTAACGAAGTAGAGCCAGTTCGTATTTGCAGGATGGGCGACCGCATATAGCGAGCTTTCACTGACGTTGCTGATAGGTCCAGGCGGTAGGCCGGGATGCAAAAGCGTATTATAGGGCGAATCATAGATTGTGCTTGGCTGCTGCCCAGCTATGATAGAACCATAAAATGCCGTAACGTCAGATCCGAGCGGCATATTTTGTTTAAGCCGACTCAAAAAAACCTGTGCGACTTGGGCGCGGTCACTGTTTTTTGATACTTCCTGTTCTACAATGGAGGCAAGAGTAACTCCCTGATATACCGACAACCCCTCATGCGCGAATGATGCTTTGATACTCGGAGTCAGGTGCTGTGCCATTTCATCGAGCGATTCCTGGATAATTACTTGCGGTTGAGTGTTGTCATTTTTCTCAAATGAGTCAGGGTATAAGAAACCTTCCAAACTAGTAACCGACTTTGGATTATCTACCAATGCCGGATTTCCAGCGTACAGCGCGGGATTGAACGCAGCATCGACGGAACTCTGGGAAAAGCCGGCTTTGATAAATGCAGCCTTGATTTGGTCGATTCGCTGACCCGGTAAAATTGTAACAAGATTAGCGGCTACTTTACCGTTCACGAAATCACTGACAATTTGCTGCACACTCATACTGGGGCTGAGTGAATAGGTACCCGCTTGGAGGTCGGCACGTACATTTTTGCTACTCACATACCATTCAAAGATCTGGCTACTGCGAATGAGTTTTGAGTCTTTAAGTGCCCCTGCAATTTCATCTGTAGATTCGCCGCTCTTGATTGTAAACAGCATGGTATGGCTGACGTTACTGACCGGTGCCAAATCGTGAGTATATATATTTCTCACAATAACCGCAGCAACGGTGATTAGAACGACAATCACGAAGGCAACAAAATATACTCGCCGTAATCGACCTGACCTTGAGCTTCGATCTGCATAATAGCGCTTCATGAAAGTTCCCCGGGGTGCTCTGTTATGTAATCTTCCAATATATACGTAGCAGCAAGGGCGTCCACGTCTGATCTATTATACATCCCACCCTTATGCCGTGCAGCCAGTTCCGTTTCCGCTTTTACGCTAGTCAGCGTCTCATCCTGCCAATCAATACGAACGCCGACATGAGCCTTCAACTCTTTGACAAATGCCTCTATCACCTTCGTTTGCTCGGTAATTTGTCCCTCAAGTCCACGTGGATAACCAACTACTACTAGCGTGACGTGGTTATCCTGCACAAGCCCTGCAATTTCTGTAAATATATTATCCGTATGCACAAGTGTCTTCAGCGGACGAGCGAATCGAACACTATGCCCAGCTACTGCGACGCCAATACGTTTTGCTCCGACGTCTAATGCCAGTAATATGCCTTCTTGTGTCTGGTCCATGCTCCTACAAACAACCTACTTCGTGTAACTAATTGATATTTTCGATGGATTATTTGGGACGCTCGATACCCAGAATGGGCTTAATTTGACCTGTACATTCGTAACTCCCGGAAGCTGGGAGATAAGAGACTTAACATCACCGGTTTTTTTGCCTTCAAGTTGTTTCTTTAAGTTGTTTAGGTTGATGTGCGGGCCAATAGTTGCCTGCGTCTGGATTGAAATGCCCAGCGTACTACCTGCACCTGCATTGGGGACCGTAATTGACTGCTGACTCAAACCGTCGTTTTGTATATTTTGCGTGCTTGTGTCAATCTGGGTATCAATCGAGTTGTCGAGAATGGCCTGGAGATCCGATTTTTTCGCACCATACATGGTATAGGTAACACTTTCGGTCACCGTTACGTTGTTAGCCTGTGTACCGGCTTGAACGCTCGGAGTTATGCTAGGTGTTGCTGCAAAGAATGTTGACTCAATAGGATATAGGCCACTGCTTTGTAGAGCTTGCTCCAGCTGAATCTTGACGCTATTTACTTGTGCGCTGATATCACTTTTAGTTTTTGCTGTTGCAGAGT
>CAYVOS010000027.1:0-9270 GCA_964453515.1 uncultured Candidatus Saccharibacteria bacterium
TCGTTTTTGTTTTTGAGCACTTTTTTTATTCAAGTGCTACGCCTATCTTAATAAATACCAAATACAACTGTCAAATGAATTTGCAGCTTTTTTATATGAACCTGTGTATAACTTTTTACTAACACTAAGCCTGCTGAAATTAGCAGCGTTTGAGCACTACGTGCGGTTAGAATTTTCTGCCAGCATTTTGCCGGCTATTCAAAATATTGGGCTTGACTTTGACAGCATAATGTAGTAAATTACTTATGGTAAGTTACAAAAACAAAAACAAAAACTTACAATTTGAGTACCAGTCGTCGCTCTGTGTTACCCAAAAGGTAACAGGAGCGGTCAGTCAAAGCCACGGACGGTAAGCGCTAAATATTTTTTTAAGAGCGGATTTGCCGTCTTGGCTTCATAGTTAATGAATTAGACAATATGCTGCTTATTTATATATAGATAAGCAGTTTTTTTGCTACCTTGGTCGTTTATGAGTAATAGATCTAATGGATTGGTAAGATAATTACAATTAAACAGCAAATAAAAAGGACAATTACAGTACTAGGAACATGGGCCTGTACAGTGTCCCTGTTATTGGTAACTAATCCAGCAAAGTTACCTTCAGCGCTATTGATTGTCCCGTTTTTGTTGCTGTTTGTAGCTATTTACGTAACGGTTAAAGAGGCGTTACGCCTCATGAGAGGAGGTGGCCAGAATAAGATTGTTGGCATGAAAGCATCTCGCCCTCGACTTATCGCTGGGCTTATAGCTGCTTTTCCCGTACTCCTTTTAGTATTGCAGTCGATTGGCCAACTTACAGCATGGGATATCTTGATGGTTGTAGCTCTTTTCATTATTGCTTACTTTTATATAATAAAGACATCAGCTATATTTCCCGGACGCTAAACATTTATAAGTGTTCGTGTGTTCATGAATCTGTATAATGTAAATAGTAATTATGAATCCGAATATAGATAAATTTCCGATGCCTGATGCGGGCCCTAATAGTGTGAATGTGCCGAACGCTGAATTTGGGGCTCCAGGCCATGCCATTGAACAGGTACCACCGAAGGATACGGGCAGTTTTGCGCCGCCACAACCAACGGCTACACCTTCACCAATCGTCTCGTCGAGTGTGCCTGGTCCTCAGATAACCCAAGCAGCACCGGTGCCATCTACGGCCCAGGCTGCCGGACTATCTGCTGTATCGGGTGAGGGCGAGGATCTCATCAAGAAGTGGATCGAAGTGGCCAAGACGATCGTTGAGCGTACAAAAGACAATCCGTACCTACAGAGCCAACAGTTGAGTAAAGCCGGCACGGAGTTCAGAAAGCAGACGGGTAGGAGTTTAGACCCGAGTAAAGAATAACGTATGGCTACATTTCTATTCGTAATAGTCTTAATCGTACTTGCAGTAGTCGCAATAATGCCTGGCTTGTATTTTCGATCCCGCCGTATCGCGCAGGAGAATAAAGAATACGAGCGAGGCCTTAGGATGGTCCCGCTCCGCATTCATCTGCCTCCGATCAGCGAAGACTCTGAAGTCGGCGGGCGAGATGTTCGTGATGTGACCGACGAAAATATTTCCAAGGGGCAGGTTATATATAATATCTTGGCTAGCACCTTTCAGAAGGGGTGGAAGAGCCGCCGATACGGCCAGCGACACTTTGGCTTTGAGATAGTCGGGTCACAGGGCTTAATCTTCTTCTATGCGACCGTCCCGGTAAGTCTTATAGATGTCGTGAAACAGGCTATAGTGAGTGCATACCCGTCTGCTCGTTTGGAAGAGGTGCCTGATCACAATATCTTTAGTCCTGTTGGTAAGATCAACGCGACTACCGGTGGAGAGTTGGTGCTCAAAGAGCCGTTCGCATACCCGATAGCCACATTTCAGGATCTCAAGCGCGATGCTATGCAGGCGCTGCTTAACTCGCTCTCTACGTTAAGCAAAGAAGACGGTGCTGCAATACAGATTTTGATGCGTCCGGCAGATCCAGCCGTATGGCGAAAGAGTGCGCACACGATCGCCGGGAAGAAACGTAAAGGTAACGAAGGAAAGTCGGGAGCGGAGAAATATGCCGGGTTTGCGCGCCAATTTGCAATGGCATTTGTTAAGCCGATCGAGCCAGCTGATAAAAAAGGAGACAAGCCGGACTTATCTAATTTGGACCAAGCCGTGCTTGATGCAATTGATGATAAAACACGGCATCCCGGTTACGAAGTCTGTATTCGTGTCATAGCGTCGTCGAATATATCACAACGCTCACAAGCGATTTTAGGCAACATGGTCTCTGCATTTGCGTTGTTTGATGCTCCAGGCAAGAATGGCTTCAAGTTTACACCTACGAAAGACATTGAAAAATTGAGCACAGCGTACATAATGAGGTTCTTCCCACAACGGAATAATGACAACATTCTCAATTCCGTAGAGCTCGCAACGATCTTCCATTTTCCCGATCAACGCAGCATTCCAACGTCGCAACTTGAGCGTCAAGATTCCAAGCAAGTTGACGGTCCGCGAAATATTCCGGAGCAGGGTTTGCTGCTTGGTTATAACATTTTCCGAGGCGTAAAAAAGCCGATTCGCATCGCACTTCAGGATCGACAGCGACACATGTATGTTGTTGGGCAGACGGGTACCGGTAAGTCTACCTTTCTTGAAAATCTAGCACTTCAGGACATGCTCAGCGGCAACGGCTTTGCATTCGTGGACCCGCACGGTGACACTGCTGAGAAGCTTTTATCGATGGTCCCGCGTGAACGTACAGAGGACGTCATATACTTTTCTCCTGCGGACATGGACTACCCGATGGGCTTGAACTTATTCGAATTTCAGAACCCTGACCAGAAAGACTTCCTTATTCAAGAGGCGCTGAACATGCTGTATAAACTCTATGATCCGCAGCACCAGGGCATTATGGGACCTCGGTATGAGCACCTATTTAGAATGGCAGCTTTAACAGTCATGGCTGATCCTGCGGGGGGAACTTTTATAGATATCCCAAAACTGTTCCGAGACCCTAATTATGTGAAACAGAAGCTTCCGTATGTTAATGACCCGAATGTTTTAGACTTTTGGCAAAAAGAGATGCCACAATCACAACGTTCTAATGAGTTCGGTGAAGTGGTTAGCTGGTTCGTGAGTAAATTTGGTGCATTCCTATCGAACACCATGATGCGGAATATTATTGGACAAACAAATAGTGCATTTAATTTGCGCGATGTAATGGATAACAAAAAGATACTTCTCGTGAACTTAAGCAAGGGCCGTTCGGGCGAGCTCAACTCCAAATTGCTAGGTATGATCTTTGTTATGAAGTTCCAGGCGGCTGCTATGAGTCGTGCGGATATTGATGAAAATGATCGTGTAGATTTTTCACTATACGTTGATGAGTTCCAAAATTTCTCGACGGACTCGTTTGCGACGATTATGTCTGAAGCTCGAAAGTATCACTTGAATTTGATAGTGGCCAACCAGTTTACGACGCAGCTAACTGAAGAAATTCGTGACGCTGTCTTTGGTAACATGGGTTCAATCGTTGCCTTTCGCGTCGGTCAAAATGATGTCGATGCACTGACGCGGTATTTCCAGCCTACGTTTGACGCCGATGACCTGTTACGGGTACCTAACTTCAATACCATTACTCGAACTCTTATTAGTGGTGTGCCGACACAGCCATTTAGCATGTCTACCTTGCCACCGCTAGGAACACCGAATGTGAAACTTGCCGCTGCTCTTAAGCAGTTGTCAGCGGCAAAGTATGGGCATCCAAAAGCTGAAGTCGAAAAAGATATATTCGCGAGAATGGAGACCAAGGTAGTTACACCGGCGACACCACCTCAGTCATTTGGCGGCTTCGGCGGTGGAGCAGCCACTCCATCACCAGCATGGGGCGCGTCTGCGGCCCCTCGGAGCGCTGCACTAGGACAATTTGGCGGTGTGCAGCCTCAGTCTACTACGCCGGCACCGAAAGCACCGGCTGCTAAAGCCTCGTTCCTGGATGAATGGATTACAAAGCGGAAGAGCCCCATGCCGCCGGCAAAACAAGAACCGGCTAGGCCTACCATGTCGAACGGCACGACTATGCCTGCTCCCAGCTCAATGGACACGGCTGATTTAAGTGAACTTGCTGACGTCTATACGTCCCCTACAATCACGGGAGGCAGTCCTGCATCGCCGAGTTTGAGCTCAACGATGACTCCAGTATCAAATGCGCCACATTCACCAAATAGTAGTTTTTCGACAGAGTTCCCGAATCCGACTACTGAGCTTCCCAAATCGGTTCCAGACGGGCACTTAAACTCGGGTGATACCATCTACATTGACCGGGATGGCAACCTTAAATAAGATAGCTAACTCCAGGGATAACGGTACATCCGAACCAGTTGCTTGATAGCAAGTTATTCTCTATAATATCCAAATAAGTGGGACAATACTTTAACTAACGTCGCCAGAAGAGGGTTGATTACTAGTGGCTAAACAAACAGATTACTCAGCAAATCAAATTCAGGTTCTTGAGGGTCTTGAGCCTGTACGTAAACGTCCGGGAATGTATATCGGTGGCACTGGTGTTGAAGGGCTACATCATTTAGTGTGGGAAATCGTCGACAATGGTATCGACGAAGCGTTGGCCGGTTACGCAACTGTCGTTGACGTTACCTTACTAGCCGATGGCGGAGTAACGGTATATGACAATGGTCGTGGTATCCCAACGGACGTACATCCGAAAACCGGCAAGAGCACTGTTGAAACGGTGCTGACGGTATTACATGCCGGTGGTAAATTCGGTGGTGGTGGATACAAAGTTTCAGGTGGTCTGCATGGTGTCGGTTCGAGTGTTGTAAACGCACTTTCGAAGCGTCTACTGGTTCGCGTCTATCGCGAAGGCAAAATATTTGAGCAAGAATATGCCAAGGGTGCACCGCAGTCAGATTTAAAAGTTGTTGGTAAGAGCGATAAAACTGGTACTGAAATAAGCTTCTGGCCAGACGAAACAATCTTTATAGAAAATCAGAAGTTTAATTACGATACAATCCTAGACCGCTTACGCCATGCGGCTTACCTTACGAAGGGTGTTCGTACTTCAATTGAGGACCAGCGCACCGGTGATCGTTACGGTTTTTACTTCGAGGGTGGCATCCAGAGTTATGTACAATATTTGAATGCTGGGAAAGAGGTGGTTGATGAAAGCACCTTCTATGTCGACAAGCCAGTCCAAGATTGCCAAGTGGAGATTGCACTGCAGTACACTGATGCGTACACAGAGACCATTAAATCATTTGCAAATAATGTATTGAATCCAGAGGGCGGTACACACCTGACGGGCTTTCGTGCGGCGCTTACGCGCGTGATTAACGACTATGCCCGTAAAAATAGTTTGCTGAAAGAAAAAGAAGACAACCTGACAGGTGATGATACTCGCGAGGGCCTTACCTGTATTATTTCGGTTAAGCTACCTGATCCTCAATTTGAGGGCCAGACTAAGGGCAAGCTGGGCAACCCGGAAATGCGTGGCTTTGTTGAGCAGATTATGAATGAGTACTTTGCGTACTACCTTGAAGAGCATCCAAACGTTGCACGTAAGATTGTAGGCAAGGCTCTTCTGGCGGCTCGCGCGCGAAAGGCAGCCCGTGCAGCTCGTGAGAATATCTTGCGAAAAGGTGTATTGGAAGGAGCAAGCATGCCGGGTAAGTTGGCAGACTGCTCCTCAAAGGATCCAAAAACCTCAGAGATATACCTTGTTGAGGGAGACTCGGCAGGTGGTTCGGCGAAAAGTGGTCGTGACAGTAAGACGCAAGCGATCCTGCCACTGCGTGGTAAGGTGCTGAACGTTGAGCGGGCTCGATTAGACAAAATGCTTGGCAATAACGAGATCCTGAGCCTCATTAAGGCGCTGGGAGTGGGTATTGAGGAATCATTTGACGTAAACGGCCTGCGCTACGACCGGATCATTATCATGACTGATGCCGACGTCGACGGCTCTCACATTAGCACGCTACTTTTGACCTTCTTCTTCCGTTTCATGCAGCCGGTTATCGATGGTGGGCACCTCTACCTTGCTAAACCACCGCTGTTTGAACTTGTGAAATCTGGTCGTAAATCAAGTGTCTTCATCTACGATGAGGCAGAACTGGATGTGGTAATCGATAAAGAGATCGAGCGCCGCCAGAAAGAAGGCTTGAAAGTAGATGCAGATACTGAACGATTTAAGCAGGCTGGCTTTATTGAGCAGAAACGATATAAGGGCTTGGGCGAAATGGATGCCGAGCAGTTGTTCGAGACAACCATGAATCCCGAGAAACGCGTACTTGTGCAAGTTAAGGTTGATGACGCCGAAAAGGCTGATGCTATTTTCAATAAGTTGATGGGTACTGAAGTTGAGCTCCGCAAAAACTTTATTACTTCTCGCGCCAAGTTTGTAAAGGATCTGGACATTTAGTATGGACAACGACACGCCACAAGAAGAGCCTGCGCTCGAAAACCACCAATCAGAAGTAGAAATTATCCAGGCTGATCACTCGCGTACGGTAGAGCGGCGCACTGTTGAGAATGTGATGGAGGATAGCTACCTTCGTTATTCAATGAGCGTCATTATTGAACGTGCCTTACCTGATGTTCGCGATGGCTTGAAGCCAGTTCACAGACGCATCTTATACAGCATGAATAGTGACGGTCTTCGTTCCAGCGCCCGTCATCGTAAGAGTGCAAACGTTGTCGGTGCGGTTATGGGGAAATACCACCCACACGGTGACTCTTCCATTTACGATGCCTTAGTTCGTATGGCGCAACCATGGTCTATGCGCTATATGCTGATTGACGGTCAGGGTAACTTCGGTTCAATGGACGGTGACCCGCCTGCAGCCATGCGGTACACGGAAGCAAAGATGGCTCGGCTTGCGGATGAGTTGCTCGCCGATATCGATAAAGAGACAGTGGATTTCCGGGATAACTACGATGGTACTACGCAGGAGCCAGCCGTACTCCCGGGCAAGTTGCCAAACCTACTCTTGAACGGGCAACTTGGTATTGCTGTTGGTATGGCGACAAACATTCCACCACATAACTTAGGCGAGCTGATTGATGCAACGGTTCACCTCATCGACCACAATGATGCCGGTCTTGATGATTTACTGCAATACATTAAGGGGCCTGACTTTCCAACTGGCGGTATTGTCTATGGTAAAGAATCACTCCGTACTGCCTATGCAACGGGACGAGGTGGTGTAATTGTTCGTGGTGTTGCCGAAGTTGTTGAAGGTAACAAGGGTCGTCACCAGATAGTTATTACAGAGATCCCATATGCACTCAATAAAGAGAGCCTGATTATTAAAATTGCTGATCTAGTAAAAGAGAAGAAGATTAACGGCATCTCAGACATTAGAGATGAAAGTGCTCGTGGGAATGTGCGCATCGTCATCGACCTCCGTCGAGATGCTTACCCAAAGAAGCTACTCAACCAATTGTATAAGCTGACACCTCTACAAACTGCTTTCCACTACAATATGATGGCGCTTGTAGATGGCATCCAGCCGCGTGTGCTGGGCCTTCAGGACATTATTAGTGAGCATATTAAGCATAGACGCATAGTTGTACGAAGGCGCACTGAGTACGAGCTACGTAAGGCTAAAGAGCGTGCCCACGTTTTAGAGGGTTTGAAGATCGCTCTCGATCATATAGATGAGGTTATCGCGACAATTCGTGCCAGCGAGACAACCGATGAAGCTCAGGCAAACTTGATAAAGAAGTTTGGCCTAAGTGATATCCAAGCTAAAGCTATTTTGTCGATGCAGCTTCGAACGCTTGCAGGCTTGGAGCGCAAGAAGATTGAAGATGAACTTGCTGAATTACTCAAAACGATTGCCGAGTTAGAATCTATTTTGGCAGATGAAAAGAGGATCCTGAAGATTGTTAAAGATGAGTTCTTGGCGTTAAAAAAACAATACTCTGACGATCGTCGCACCCGGATTGTTCCGCAGGAATTAGGCCGCTTGAGCGATGAAGATCTAGTACCAGATGAACAAGTTGTAGTAACACTTACATCAGCTAACTATGTAAAACGAAGCCCAATTGCTGAGTATAAAAAGCAGGGCCGTGGTGGTAAGGGCCGTCGTGGCATGACGACACGAGAAGAGGATGTCATTGAGCATGTAGTTAATGCCAGTACGCATGACTTCCTGTTGTTCTTTACCAATAAGGGTAGGGTATTTAGGATTAAGACGTACGAAGTACCAGCAGCAAGTTTGAACGCCAAGGGCGTCGCCATAATTAACCTTTTGCAGCTGCAGCCTGAAGAGTCGGTCAGTTCTGTCATTAACGTTAGCAAGCAACACAACGGCAAGAACTTGATTATGTGCACCGTTCGAGGTGTCATTAAGAAAACCCCATTTGAGCAGTACCAGAATGTGCGTACCAGCGGTTTGATAGCTATCAACCTTGACGAAGGTGATGAGCTCAAGTGGACCCGTATGACGAACGGTGATAACGAAGTGCTCATCTCAACGTCACAGGGCCAGGCTATACGTTTCCATGAACGTGACGCTCGGCCAATGGGTCGCGTATCAAGGGGTGTGCGTGGCATTCGCCTCCGTAGTGGCGACCGCGTCATCGGCATGGACATAGTAGAAGAGGGCACGAGTATTTTCGTGATTAGCCAGTACGGTTACGGTAAGCGTACCAAAGTATCACAGTTCACACCGCACGCCCGTGGTGGTGTCGGTATCCGCTCGGCAGTCGTGAATAAGAAGACCGGTGACCTGATCGGGGTGAAGAGCCTAACAGAAGTTGACACTCAAGAAGTGATTATTATCTCAAGTCAAGGTCAGACAATACGGCTGGGCATTAAGGACATTCCTGCATTAGGTCGTGCAACCCAAGGGGTTCGAATTATGCGGATTAACGACGGTGATGAGGTGGTTTCATTAGCACTTGTAGATAAGTCAGAAGAATTTGAAGACGACGATGATGGGACAGTAGTAGCCACCTCTGAGGCGAGTGAACCCGTGCCAACGAAAAGCGAGTAGTAAATATCACAACTAAAACGGTTGACACAATCTGTTTTTATCGATATGCTTGGATGAGCTTTTGAGGAAACTTTGTTAGAGTGGCTTCTGAAGGTACGTTAAAAATTGAATAGTGCAAATCAACGTCAGTTCACTTTAAGTGAATTGTTTTAAATACAGTAATCTAGAGATAGATATACAGTAGTCAGTTTCGACTGAAGTTAAGACAAATTCTTTTTTTGGAGAGTTTGATCCTGGCTCAGGATGAACGCTGGCGGCGTGCCTAATACA
>CAYVOS010000028.1:0-9250 GCA_964453515.1 uncultured Candidatus Saccharibacteria bacterium
TAACGCCCTGATATACAGCTCAAACGAGGAGACGCTTATGTCGAGCTGGGGTTAACGTTAATGAGCTCACCTGATTCGAAACTTTTGTACACCGAAATTCTCTATGACTATTAAAATATTTATAAAGCAGAACGTTACTAAGACCATAATGTATAAGAGAAGAGATAATGCACAGTTACTGTAGAGGCCATGATGTTAGATCTCTATCCATAGTATATCCCAGCGCAATACATGTAAAACCATCAATTACCCCAATCGTGTAGGTTATAGTGAAATCACTAAAATTACTGTAATATTTTTCTTAGCAAAATATGACAGTTGTTATAATATTGTGTAACTTCTAAACTGGTCGGTACTTTATCTGCTCTTTGCTTGATTACAGCACAGGAATTGGCAGCTATTAATTGTTTATCTGTCCCGCTATTACCGGGCATAGTACAGGTACAGCGCCAGGGAATCTCTTCCAGGCTTACTTACTGGATGACTACTGTAAACATGCACCACAGATAAATCATACTCGCCAGCGACTCACCCAGAAGAAAAGATCTCATAAAATTCATGGGCTTAGGCTTCTAGGTTATCCCGAGTGGCTTTTACGAACAGTTAGATGATGCTCGTTCTCCTGAAGAGGTTGTAAAAGATCTGGGTCTCGGTAAGGCGCTAACTGTAGCTAAAAAGTATCCTGCTGCGATTGTGATTGGGCCCGATACGGTAGTGTCACTGGATGGAAAAAAGTACGGCAAGGCTACTGATGAAGCCGACGCTCGAAAAATTCTGGTGGAACTTGCAGGTAAGTGTAATGTTGACTCCTCTTCGCAAGCAGTCGTATGTTTAGCTTGAAATTTGCAAAGAGTAGATGTGCGCAGCACCAATGTATACTTTAAGACCTATAACCATGAAGCCGTCGTGACACTATCTACGACATTACGATTCAAGCAGACCCAACTCGCCTAGCTCCGGAGGTAAGAATCCTGATGCATGAGTAAACCCGGCTTTCCATGCATAGCCTTGGTTATACCCGAGCTCTTTCATGAGCTTTGTCGGTGCGTTTCTCAGATGTAAGGGGACGGCAAGATCGGGAAATTCACGGGCTACCGCTTGGGCTCGGATCATGGCTTCAGTAACCGCGCGTGACTTATTCGTTTTAGCCAGTACCGTTGCGCAGTGATATAAGTTGTACTGACATTCTGGCATGCCAATGCGTTCAACCGCTTGGAACGTTGCTACCGCTAAATTTAACGCAGCGGAAGCGGCTAGGCCGACATCTTCACTGGCAAATATAACCATTCTCCTGGCAATAAATTTTGGATCTTCACCAGCCTGTAAAATACGCGCTAGGTAATACAAGGTGGCATTTACGTCGCTACCTCGCATAGATTTAATAAAAGCGCTAATTAAGTTGTAGTGCATTTCACCGGCTTTATCGTAGCCTGGTACTCTTTTTTGGGCGGCGGTCGTCACGACTTCCTGCGTAATTGTGTTCTTAGTCAACTGCAATGCAAGCTCAAGGTTGCCAAGAGCTACCCGTGCATCTCCACCTGAAAGTTCTGCCAATAAATCTATACTTTTTGCAGGCAAACGTTTGGCGTTTAACTTTTCGGTTTTCGCCGTCTGTTTGAGGATTTTCACGATCTCCGATTTTGTCAGGGGCTCTAATACCAGGACGCGAGAACGTGATAAAAGCGGGGTAATGACTTCGAAGCTCGGGTTCTCAGTTGTAGCTCCAATAAGAATTATCGTACCGTCTTCGACGTAGGGTAGGAATGCGTCTTGCTGTGCTTTATTAAAGCGATGAATTTCATCAACAAACAAGATGGTGCGTATGCCCAAACGTTGGCTTATACGGGCTTGCTTTACTACTTCGGTAACATCTGCTTTCTTGGCGGTAACCGCACTGAGTTCGATAAATTCAGCGTCCGTTTCCTGGGCGATAATACGGGCTAAGGTTGTTTTGCCGCTTCCCGGTGGTCCCCAAAGGATAAGACTGGTCGGTTGTTTTTTAGAAATAATTTCATGAATAATTTTGCCGACACCAATCAAGTGTTCCTGGCCGATTACATCGTGAAGCTTCTCGGGCCGCATCCTCTCCGCTAGGGGTCTTATCTCCATGTAACTGATTGTAGAGTGCCGGTAGCTCTAATGTCTAGCGAATCGCACTGTATGCACTGACGACTGCAAAGATCAATAGTATAACAGCCGTAATGCGTAGCAGTGTCTTTGCGGGTACCCATTTAATAATTCGAGATCCCATGAGAATTGCAAGTGTGGTGACTGCCCAGAGTGCCGCGACTGCACCAATACCTACACTGAGCGGGTTGTGGTAATGGGCGGTATAGTTGGCGGTAGCTATTTGCGTGATATCGCCCCACTCACTTAAGAAAATAAGTCCGAAGGCGGCACCAAATATTTTCCAAAAGCTATGGGATTTACCGGCGAGTGCGGAAATTTCCGATGGCTTCGGGTCCTCTTCTACGCCGTGTTTGCCAAAGAAAAGCAGTAAGGCACCAACGAAAAATAATAGCGCGACAACGGTTTCAGCTATCCGGTGGGGAAGAAGATTAAATGCCTGGCCGATGGTGACGGCAATGCATACATGAAGCAAAAAAGCAGAGGCAGCACCAAGCCATACGTACAATGGACGATACTTTGTACCCAGCATTAAAGCTGTAAACATAGATTTATCTGGAAGTTCAGATATAAAAATAACGCCAAACACGAGAACAGCAATACCGAGATTCATTGATTATCACTATACTCCTTACGCCGCTTGCGGGTGGGTATATCGGTATAATAAGTACCATGCAGTTATTTGACCTTTTGTGGCATAGAGTGCTACAGCGACCCTACCGGGCGGTGCGTGCGATAGATACGGGCTCTGGCAGCCCCGTTGTATTATTACATGGGCTTGGGAGTTCAAGCCAAGCGTGGAGCAATGTCATTACCTTGCTCAAAGATACACATCGAGTTGTTGCGTTTGATCTGGTTGGCTTTGGTAAAGCGCCAAAACCAGACTGGATAAAGTACGATGTCGACGATCATGCTCGGGCGGTAATCTCAGCGATACGAAAGGCACATATCAATGAACCGGTTATACTCGCCGGTCATTCGATGGGGGGTTTAGTTGCGGTTCGGGTAGCGAGGCTACGGCCTGACCTTGTAGATCGGCTCGTACTTTATGAGATACCGCTTTACACAGACGCACCGTCACTGAAGCGCTACACTATGCTTCGCCGGCTGTACTTGGGGGCGTTTCAACAAGTACTAAAACAGCCTGAGTATTCAAAGGAAAATGTATCCCGGATTCAGAAAATTGCTTCACGAATGAGCGGCTTTAATCTAACGAAAGAAACCTGGACTCCTTATGTAATGAGTCTAAAAAATACTATCATTCACCAGAATACGGCTGAGGATATGCAGCAATTAAAAATTCCTATGGATCTCATTTACGGATCCCTGGATATGGTCGTTCTACGGGGACATGTGCAGACCATATTTGACCTGCAAGTAAATACGATCACCACTCATATGGTGCGTTCCCGTCATAAGATCACCCCGCGAGCAAGTTCATTCATCACAAAGCGCATCGATGAGAACATTGAAATACCGGTTAAAAGGCGAAAGATTTCTAGGCGCCTCGCAAAAATGAAACTGTTTAACTCTAGTACAAAACAATCAGTCTGATGAGATTTAGAACAACTTTCAGAAAACCACCAGGTAGATCCGCTTAAGGTGATATATAATAGGATCCGTGAAACAAGTACCCGTTGATCGGCAACCCTATGTCTATAACAGCAGCATGACCTTTCATCGGTTGCCGGCTAAATCAAATAGTACGAATCGGCATATCTTTTTGAGATCTGTATTTTTGATTGTCTTGATCATTTTAGTCGTCGGTGGTGCGGTATACGGATACGGTCAACTGCAGCATGAGACTACGCTGACCGGCCAGTCGGTAGCATCTACGACTTCCCAAAAGAACTCGCCCAATACTAAAAAAGCTCCTGTGATAACGCCAGCTAAGAATTACTGTGCCAACAATACGTTATCGAAATTGGTTTTGGTGAGCATCAGTAGGCAACATTTATGGGCGTGTAACGGTGGCACTACCGTCTATGATTCCGCAGTTGTTACCGGCATGGAACAATATCCGGCAGATTTAACGCCTCCAGGCACATACCACATCTACGCCAAGCAAACGAACATTCCCTTAAAAGGGTGTGATTCGACTGGCTGCTGGAACGATCCGGTAAGTTATTGGATGCCCTGGTTGGAAAATCAGTATGGCATATATGGATTTCATGATGCTACGTGGCGGAAGCCTTCAGAATTTGGTAACGTCAATATCTATGCACCTGAGAATGCGCCAGTCGTAGGCTCTCATGGATGTGTTGAATTGCCACTTGCAACTGCAAAGTGGATCTACAGCTGGTCGGTCGTTGGCACAACAGTAACGATTGAAAGTTGATATCTGCATTGATTTGCTAGAATATACCTATGCTTATAGCATTACTTGTATTGGGGATCTTAAATCTAGCTGGGTTGGTATTTGTTGCGTCACGGCAGAAAAGTTTCGATACATCGAAAGAATTTGCTCAGAATCGGAAAGAATTTTCTGAAGCCAATAAAGAGCTTAGGGTGGAGATCAACGAACGTGTTGAGCAACTGCGTGATAAAAATGACGAGAAGCTCGAGCTCATCCGTAAGACAGTAGAAAATAAACTTGAAGCGTTGCAAAAAGATAATGCCGAAAAACTCGAAAAGATGCGCCAGACGGTTGACGAGAAACTGCAGAGTACACTGGAAAAGCGCCTCGGTGAGAGCTTTAAGCTTGTCAGTGAACGACTCGAACGGGTGCAACGGGGTCTCGGTGAAATGCAGGGACTCGCAAGTGACGTGAGTGACTTCAAGCGCGTACTGACTAATGTAAAGACTCGTGGTACCTGGGGAGAGGTACAACTTGAAAGTATGCTGGAGCAAGTCTTTATTAAAGACCACTATGAAAAGCAGGTTATGCTCAGTCCGCATAGTCGTGACGCTGTCGATTTTGCAATTAGACTGCCAGATAAAAGCTCAAAGAAAGGTTTTATCTACCTACCCATTGATGCCAAGTTCCCTATGGAAGACTACCAGCGATTGGTGGCAGCGCAGGAAAAAGGTGATGCCGTTGAAGCTGAGGCAGCAACTAAAGCACTCGCGCAGCGTATCCGGTTAGAGGCAAAGTCTATCAAAGAGAAATATATTTTGCCGCCAGCAACGACCGACTTTGCGGTGCTCTATGTACCAACCGAGGGACTTTATGGTGAAGTACTGCGCGCTCCTGGCTTATTTGAACAACTCCAGTCAACGTATCGGGTCACCATCGCAGGACCTACAACTATTGCCGCGATCTTAAGTAGTTACCAGTTAGGGTTCAGGACACTCGCAATCGCCGAACAGACTAGCCAGGTATGGGAGCAGTTTACTATAATCCGTGGCGAATTCGGAAAGTTCGGCGGCCTGTTAGGCAAGGCGAAGAAGAAGCTACTGGAAGCGGGCAATGTTATTGACGATGCCTCCTCAAAAAGCCACTCAATTGAAAGCAAGTTAAACAAGGTGCAGTTGCTTGCAGACAAAACAGCTGAAACTGCAGATGAAACCAGTGCTTCGGCGGAACGGACACTGCTAGATAACCTAGAGCCGGAAGTTTAAAGCGAATGTCGCTGCCCGAACTGTTTGGGATCTTATCCGGTGTAGTTATACTCTTCGGGGGGCCACCGTACCTTTTTGATATCTTAAAAGGTAAAACAAAGCCGCAGCGAACAACATGGTTTATTTGGTCGGTTCTAGGTACTATTTCTTTTACCTCTCAGATGAAACTTGGCGCGCACTGGTCGCTCGTGTATGTGGGCTTAAATGCCGCCGGAAATATTGCGGTTTTATTGTTGTCGTTAAAGTACGGTATTGGCGGTTGGCGGAAATTGGACGTGCTGGCACTGTGCATCGCCACTACTGGTGTAGTGATAGCGGTAACAGTGGGCTCACCATTGATCGCGTTACTTGGTTCTATCTTGGCCGATTTCTCCGGCACGTCCCTGACGTTGTATAAAACCTATCTGCAGCCAACAACCGAAACTTCCATAACTTGGTTCTTTTTAGGAACGTCTTCCTTGTTTGCTGCATTGGCAGTCGGGAAGTGGGATGTTTCATTGTTGCTGTACCCGCTTTATTTATCGGCCGTAACCTATGGTGTGCTAGTTATGCAATGGCTAAGTGCGGTTACGCATCCACATTCACGCTCGACTCGTCGCATCGCGCGAAGCTAACCGTTATTTTTGTGTCTTCATGAGATCGATACTCAGGGCAGCTGTCCATGAGAAGTTTTGAGCACCTAGTGGGTGACCGCTAATCGGGTTGAAGTATTCATAAAATCCATGCTTCTGTACTAATTCGAGAGTACTTTCGCGTAATGCTTCGGCGTGCTCTTTATAGTCGTAGCGGTTTAGGCCGTCAATGATCATCCAATTCATATTTATCCATGATGGGCCTTGCCAGTACCGATTAGGGTCAAAGTATGGTGAGTCCAAGGGTGTACTTGGTACGGGGTATGACGGGCCAAAGACGTGTTCGTTTTCAATTGACTTAACGAGTAACGCTGCGCGTTCAGGGCTGATGCAGCCAGCATAGAGCGGCATTAATGATTCGATGCTTGGTTGCTTTAAGAGCCTATGGGTTACAAAATCGCGGGCGTAGTATTGTTCTGTATATGGATCCCAGAGCTCTTCGAGCGTTTTAGCACCTCGGTCCATTGATTCGAGTAAGTCTGCAGGAATTTCAGTGCGCAAGGTTTTGGCAATTTGCCGCAGATGTTCATTAGCTCGGATGAGGATACTGTTGAAGGCGAGATCTTCGATGGCAAACAGGCTATGATCGAGTATCTTATTTATATCATAAGCCTTACGTCTTAGCCGCCGCTGTACGCTGTAGAGCGCCAACGCTTCTATGTTCGAAGGTCGTTGCTCCTGTGGCACGTAGTGGGTGTCGAGACGAAGCTTGCCGACGATAAACTCCAATCGTGTCTTTTGTAGTACCCGTATCCACCAAGGTAACAAATGATCATCGAGTTCGTTCATCCATGGCGGTGTATTGTCTAGCCCGGTTTCCCACGGGTGAATTTGGAGCACTAGCCCCTCGTGGTGTGGGTCCCGTTCTGTATAAAGCCACTGATGGTAGTCGAGCAAATTAGGCCAGACTTGGCGGTACCAACTACGACGCTCACTTAAGTTCATCTTTTCACCAATACGCACTACAGCTTCGGCAACCATCGGCGGTTGTGTTATACCACTCGTCGTAACATCATCAGGTGAAAAAGGGCTGAGCCAGCTATCCCAAACACCTGAATGCATACGCTGTTTCTTACCAGGTGTAAAGATAATATGGGGAAGCATACCATTACGCCATTGTGCACGCAGTAAGCTTAAGACCTCAATTTTTGCTCGTTCAACATCTAAGTGACGTAAACCTATCGCGATAAAACAACTGTCCCAGAGCCATTGGTGCGGATACAGACCATGCGACGGAATGGTGTATAAACCGTGGTCGTTATCTTTTAACACCTGGGCCGCTTGGTTAATTACTTCTGTGTTATCTCTCATGGTTTTGCTGATAGTATAGCGTACATTAAGTTGTAAGCGTATGCTTTTTAATCTTTGCTATCTTCTGTCAGGCCCTCGAGCGCGGACGCGACGGCTTTGAGAAAAGGTTGGCGGGCCTCATACGGTAGATTGTAGTATTGTTTCAGCAAATCCGTAATGCTTGGGTGGATGCCAAATGCAGGGTCATCACCGCGATGAGGCGGCTCGGCAACGATGACGTCATTAGGTGCAGTACCCTCAAAGACGGTATCAGCTGCAATAGTATACCAAAACTGTTCTGGCGGGATCTGGTGCCTGTATCGTACAAGCGCTTGAAGTTGAATGCAGCGTGGGGCATGCGAGGCAATAGCAAGCTGATACACCTTTGTAATGCCATGCTCTTTAAAATAGCGGGCTGCATTAAGTACTTCGTCGGCGCTGTTAATGAGCTGTTCTTTTGTACGAATATATTCATCAAGCTGAGCTTTAAACGTTTTAAGCTCTTCGTCCGAGAGTTTTTCCATTAGCGGTTGTAGCTGAGAAAAGTCTTTGAGCTGGTCGAAGTGGTCCAATAGGAATTTTTTACTGTATTCACCTTCAGCGAGCCCATCTTTTCTCGAAGGACCGGTGTACATTAGAATATCCGTAATTGGTTCACTTGCATCTTCTACCAAGAGTAGCTGCACGAGTTTCGGCAAGGTACCCATAACTCCTTCTTTTGGGTTACCCCAAGTCAGATTTTCCCAGCCCGGTTGCAGGTAGTTAACATGCATTAATACGCCAGTCTTAATCAAGGCATTCTCCTTTGTTATTTATGCATATCTTCTAATAATATAGCGTGTAAGGCTTTAACGGTAGTTGGTAAAACTTAGCGGATAATCGAAATCCTGGCTGCGTAATAACTGGATAACATTTTGTAGGTCATCCTTACTACTACTCATAACCCGGATCGCATCACCTTGGATTTGTGATTTTACTTTAGGTGCTTCATCACGGATCAGCTTGGTGATTTGTTTTGCCTTATCCTGGTCAAGTCCCTGCTTAAAGAGAACGTCCTTGGTTGTCTTAAGATTGCTCGTTACGGCTTCTTTGGTAGTATCGAGTACTTTTTGGCTCTGATTTCGTGCTGCTATTTTTTTTCGGACAATATCTAAAATAGCGTCAATTTGCCAATCGCCATTGCCGGTAATTTTTAGACCGGTCTTGCCTGCATCCAGCCATTCAACCGCAGCAGGTGTGCCTTTGAAATCATAGCGACTGGTGAGTTCACGCTGTACCTGGTCGAAAACGTTATTCATCTCAGCTTTATCGTATTCGCTGACGACATCAAATGAAAAATTAGCCATAAAGTAATTGTAACGTACGAATATGCTTATACGACAAATTGCATACTAACCGGTTGTTGAACATGTCTAGACTTTCGCGGGTCAACGTTGATCGGGTATTTACCGGTAAAACATGAGACTTCAAAATTCTTTGGTGGCTCACCGGTCATTTTAAAGACCGATTGCAGCATACCATCCAAGGATAAATAGCCTAGGTAGTTTGCCCCAATGTCTGCTCGCATTGCTTCGATCTCCTTATATGCGGCAACAAGTCGTCGTTGTTCGGGTAAATCGATACCGTAATGGTTGGGGAAA
>CAYVOS010000029.1:0-9230 GCA_964453515.1 uncultured Candidatus Saccharibacteria bacterium
ACTTGGGGCTTAGATCGAATTCAGGTTAACCTACGACAAACTAACCAGAAGCTGTATGTATCGCTGTATGGCGAAGTGCAGAAGGAGGTCATTAGTGCCACGCTCACTACCGACTTTGGTGTGGAGGCTGTCTTTGAGCGAACGCAGCCAATTTGCATCGAACGGCCTGCCGGTGTTGGCTATGCTGTTCAGTATTTGCAAGAAGAAAGTAACCCAACCTCAGCAACGATAGGATTGCGCATCGAGCCCGGAAAACCAGCTTCAGGGCTGGTGTTTAATCTGGCCGTACCAGCCCGTGTTATGCCTCTCCACATTTACAAAAATACCGAGAACTTTATTGGGCATATGACCAGCTATATTCGAGATGCTCTCGTCAATGGGTTGCATGGACAAGAGGTTGCGGATTGTATTGTCACCATGACGGACTGTGACTACTATGTGGCCGACGGGTTAGGTAAGCCGATTAGCGACACGCCAAAAACAACTGCGGCCGATTTCCGCAAGCTAACTCCGCTCATAGTACATACCGCACTACAACAGGCGGGTACGGTAATATGCGAGCCAATATGCCGCTATAGGTTGGCTATTCCCGATGACTCTTTACCCAAAGTACTGTCTGTCTTAGCAAAGGTAGGGGCAACTGTTAGTACTACTGAGACTGACAATAATGGCTTCATGCTTCAAGGGGATATTCCATCAATGCGGATATATGATCTTCAACGTCAGCTTCCAGGAACTACAAGCGGGCAAGGCTTCTTGGAGTATGTGTTTGATAGGTATGAACCGACTAGGACGAATAGCTAATGACAAGATAGCGTTTGCTACTTTTTGGAGCCAGGCTTCTTGCCTTGCTCTGTGTCATTTTTTGGTTTTGTCTTGGGCTTTTGTGGTCGTGTAATCTTCCGGTAGCGTTTCATCCTGTCTTTCTTCTGGCTTGCGGCCCCACCACTTTTGTTCGTTTTTGTGCCAGGCTTCGGCTTTTGTTCTTCTTGAGGTTTTGGCTTTGGCTCGGGTGGGGCGTATTTTTCGGCGTAGCGGGTTCTCGAAGACGCTATAACTTGCTCGGCTATATCTTCGTTACCATCTTCATCTAACAGGAGCGTCTCACCGGAAAATGGTTCTTGTGACCTAATAGCGGATATACGCATGTAGAAGTTATATGGCGGCAAGCTGGCTATGCCTCCCTCTTGGATATGCGGACTGAAAAGTGGCAACATCAGGCGCTCATCGGCAGGGTTTCCGGTGCGAAAGCATATGATGGTGCCGACATTTGCCAGGATGACATTCACGGTTTTCTGGTCATCCTGTTGCGACGTGGATTGTTCGGCCATCGTGAGGAATAGCTTGTATTTGCGTGACTCGGAGAGCATCTGCACGAATGAGGGTGTGGCAAAGTTCTGAAATTCGTCTACATACAAGTAAAACGGTTTACGATCAGTCTGCTTGATCCGGGCGCGGCGTAGCGCGGCCATCTGGATTTTTGCAAGTATTGAGATGCCGAATAGCTCGGATGTATCCTCACCTAGCAAGCCTTTTGAAAGGTTGCATATTAGAATCTTACCGTCGAGGATTTCATCGAAGTTAATGGTCGATTTCGGCTGTTCAAGAATACGCTTTGCCGACGCCGAAAACAGGAAGCGCCCGATCTTCGCCGTGATACCAGCGACCATCTTGACCTGCTGAAAACCGCCAGCCTTACCAAGTTCGTTCTTCCAAAAGTTCTGTAAATCTTCATTTTCAAGCGTTGCAACAACAGATTTGCAATAGTCCGGGTTGTTCAGGAGGTTATAGACAGTGAAGAGTGTCGCATTCTCGACAGTAAGCGCCGTCTGGACGGCGTTACGCAGGACGTATTCGATACGATGTCCACCAGTGTCATCCTCCGAGAATATCTTACGGAACATGGAAACAACCGACTCGGTTACTAAGTCTTTCTCCCGTAACAGATCATCACCTTCTAGGGCGGGTGTTAGCTCCAGTACGTTTAAGCCAATCGGATAAGTCAGATCATCAGGGTTGAAGTACACAACATCCTGAATGCGCTCTTCCGGGACGTAGCCGAGCAACTCTTGGGCAAGGTCGCCATGCGGTATCTCCATTCAAGGCTCGTAATACAGTTTACTTACGCTGCGCTAACCCGAAGTGTGATAATCCAAATACGGCTGTAAGCGTTGTTATTGATGGTGTTACAGCCGACATAGGGTTTATCGACGTGCCCGAGCAGTGGCTAGACAAAGTTATCACCGAGCTGCGTACCCGTCACGATGACCAGCAGTCATACTTTACACAGAACATTGAGCAAACACGCTCCGAGTATGACAAACTCAAAGAAAAAATGCGTAAAGTCTACTATGACTTGCTTGAGGGTCGTATTACTCAGACTTTCCATGACGAAATTGCAACCGAACTAGAAAAGAAGCAGCAAGAGTTGAATGACCGCCTAAAGTTGCTAACAAACGACAATAAGCAATTTCAGGTCACTGCATCCTATCTGTTAGACCTGGCTCAGCGAGCAAATCAGCTGTTCAAAGAGAGTGATGAAGGTTTGAGACAGAAGCTGCTGGAATATGTACTTTCAAACATTGAGCTGACAGACAAAAAGTTATCTTATATCCTTAACGACCCCTTTAAGACAATTGTCGAGGCAAAGAAAAAAGGCCTTTCGGCCCAAAATCCAGATATTTGGTGCGGGTGAGGGGACTCTAACCCCTGGCCTCGTCCTTGGCAAGGACGCGCTCTAAACAACTGAGCTACACCCGCATAACAGATACGAAAATCATACTAAATTATACACATAGCAGGTAATTTCGCAAGCTCATATATAATATAAGGAATTATGGCATCTAGCCAATCACTGCGTACACTTATCTGGCAACTGCAATCGGCACAAGCATACGATGCCGCTGTGCGACGCCATAACGTCAACGGTGATCCCATAGATATCCCAGGTACTGGAAGAACGATCTCCAGCGCGTACGAGCAGCTTCGTAACGCTGCTGAGTACACTGAAGGCCGTATTATCCTTCAGCGTGCTATTAAGCGTTTCTATAAACGACTACTGTTCGTCATCAGGCACCAGCCGGAAGGTATCGGCCAAGAGCTCATTATTGAACTCGTGCTCAGTGGATACCTCCAAGAAGGACAATTCGGTACCGGCACCGCTGACGCTATCTCCCGACTTGCAGTCGAGTACATGAATATCTACGGCCGGTTGCGCCAAGCACACGTACCACCAAATCAAGCGCATGAATGGGTCCTCTCTGTACTGTCCGTCAGAACTGAAGACTTATTGAGGCCATACGCCCCCAACCTTGCACTGGCCACTTTTGCATATGAACACTTTCTAGAGCATCTCCCCCGACAACGAATTACTGACCATGACAGCGAAGCTAATGAAGATTATGACATCGCCCTGTACGTTGCCGTCCATCAGGCACTCCTAAAGTCCAGCATTGACGTTGTTCGGACCGACCTCTTACGGCTATTCTGTCAGAGTCATGAAGATATCCATACCTATGCTCAATGGAACGAACGTATCGACAGACTGTACGCTTCACCGCTCACAGCGAGGTTGAAACGACTCGTTTCTAAAAACGGCGCACCGTTCCGAATACTCAAAGGCCTTATTGAAGACACCCCCGATCTTGCCGACCTACTACCCAACCAAGAACAGTTCATGGTTGCGTACGGTAACCAGATAGCAAAAGAATACACTCGTACAATTCGTAGGCTAAATAAGGGTCTCATGAAAAGCATCGTTTTCATCTTTATTACGAAAACGATCATCGGCCTCGGTGCCGAGGTACCATTTGACCTCTTTATGTACGGCAGCATTGCGGTGCTGCCACTCGTCATTAACCTTGCCTTTCCGCCGATATATATGGCCAGCATACGACTTGGCATCACAATGCCTTCAAGCGCCGACGCACGCGCAACGCTCCGGTATATAGAGGCGCTCCTATACAGCGATAGACCGCCAACCCTCAACCTGCGTGAACGGGCACAACCATACCCGCTCTTTGCCAAGATCATCTCAGCGCTGTTCTTCTTTATCCCCCTCGTTGTTACGACCCTGATACTGCAGCGTCTCAACTTCAATCCGTTTCAAATGGCGATCTTCTTTATCTTCTTCTCAACTGCTAGCTTCTTAGGATTCCGACTCAGCTCGATCGTACGCGAGCTCAAAATGAGTCGACCGAAGACCACCTTACCCTCGCTCTTTCTCGACTTTTTCTACCTGCCCTTCATCCAACTCGGTCAATGGCTCGCAGGTAAATACACCCGCATCAATATTGTGGGAGAGTTCTTGGATATCGCGATTGAGCTACCACTAAAGACTGTGCTCCGCACTATCAGGTTGTGGATCAGTTTCTTAAACGAAAAGTACGACGAACTGTACTAGATGCTCACGTGATCAACGTACGGGGCAATAAATGACTTTGCTTCGTTGATCGGTATTGCAAACCCGATACCTTGTGCATTGCTTGAGACAGCCGTGTCGATTCCAATGACTTCTCCAGTCGACTGGTCGATCAAGGGGCCGCCAGAATCACCAGGGTTAATCGGCGCATCCGTCTGTAGAAGTCCGCTAAGCGATTCGCTCCCACTAATACTGTTAGAGTCGCTAGCCTGCACCGAACGATTAGTACCAGATATAATGCCATTTATAACTGAGTTTTGGAATTGTCCAAGCGCGTTCCCAATACCCACAACACTATTACCTACCTGTTCCTGTGATGAGTCACCAAGCGTTACTGTTGGCAAACCACTCGCGTTGATCTTAATGAGAGCCAGGTCTTTCGTGGCGTCTGCAGCCACTACGTGCGCGGTATACTGCTTGCCGCTCAACATGGTCACCGTTATCGCACCAGAGTCAGCTGGCAAGACGTGGTTGTTCGTCAATATGTAGCCGCTACTTGTTAAGATCATACCTGTGCCAGCTCCCTGTGTCGTTTGCGGACCGCCAAAGAAACTGTAGCTCGTACTTTGCGTCGTTATACTGACAACTGCCGGAGATAGCGAGCTGACGAGCGAAGCAATCGATTGCTCTGTTCCTTGCGATGCTGATGTTAGGTGCACGTTCGTATCGCCTGTTACCTCGCTGACTGAATTAGCATTCTGCGTAGTATGTATATGTTGTGCCAATATGCCCCCAGCCGCACCGGCAACACCGCTTAAGACCACCAAGCCCGCTGCTGCAATGTAGAGCTTTCGTATCTGCATACCGTTCTCCTTCCTGAAAATGACTACCCTATGAAAGTTCATGGTCTCATAATAGACGGTTTGCCTTAAGAAAAGATCAAGGTTTCTCACAATTTCCGGCAACCCCAAGGTTATCCACAGAACGGAGAAAGAAACGTTTGACTAACTATACACTCAGAGTATAGTCAATTTGTATGTCAGCATCATATGCGCTACTCGGTATTTTAGGAAAACAGCCTAGCTATGGCTATGAGCTAAAGCGTGACTATGACCTTATGTACGGCAAGGAAAAGCCCCTTGCGTTCGGTCAGGTATACGCCACCCTTTTTCGGCTACTGAGGGACAAGAAAATTGTTGCGGAAGAGATGGCCGAGGTTAGTGGTGGGCCAGAGCGCAAGCGCTATGCGATCACATCGTTTGGTCGCAAGGAACTCGAGGCCTGGCTTGCCACACCAGAGAAACTACACCCCGACACACAAACGGTTCTATTCGTTAAGATCGTTACGGCTATACTGCTCGACAAAGAACCTGACATATACCTTGATGCCCAACGCACCGCGCACCTTGCACGGATGCGCGAACTGACCGCCATACGCCGGGCAGGTGACTTGGCCCAGGCTCTACGAGCAGACTATGCGCTCTTTCACCTGGAAGCCGATTTACGCTGGATAGATGTAACGTCTACAAGACTACAAAAGTTAGCAAAGGAGATACGAAGTGAGTAGTGACGATGCAAATCAAAAATATATTCTACAAGTAAAGGACCTGAAGAAGTCGTTCGGTCCGACAACAGCACTGCAAGGCGCCAGCCTTGACGTCAAGCAAGGCGAGGTACTCGCCATCATGGGACCAAGTGGCTCAGGTAAATCGACACTACTGCATTGCATGGCCGGCATATTTACACCAGACAGTGGTGAAGTATGGTTTGACGGCAACCGACTGGACCAAATGAATGAAACAAAGCGAACTGCCTTGCGACGCACCGCTTTCGGATTCGTTTTCCAATTTGGTCAACTTGTACCGGAGCTCACTGCCGAAGACAATATCGCGCTTCCTCTGCTACTCGACAAGGTAGGTAGGGGTAAGGCGTACACAAGCGCGCAAGGCTGGTTCAAGCGCCTCGGCATTGATGGCCTCGAAAAACACCGGACTGGTGAAATGTCAGGCGGCCAATCACAACGTGTCGCTCTGGCACGTGCGCTCGTTATCCAACCAAAAGTTCTATTTGCCGATGAGCCAACCGGATCGCTCGATTCACTCGCGAGCGAGCAAGTTATGGAGCTGCTCGTTAGCGCCGCACGCGAGCAAGGTACGACCGTCGTACTCGTAACGCATGACCCACGCATCGCCGCATACGCAGACAGAGAAGTCATGGTACGTGACGGTAAAGTCACATCTGCTCAACGCAAGCACGAGGTCATACGGTAATGTATCGCCTTGGTCTACAACTCATACTGAAGGGTGGCCGAGAAGCAGTCGTCCGACTGCTAGTTACCACGTTTGCCGTAGCGATTGGCGTTACGATACTCCTTGGTGTCTTTGCAGACTTCAACGCCTACCAGAAGACAAGCGATCGACCGTCATGGGAGTCAACGACAGGCACACAGATCGACGGTACGGTCCCGCAAAACCCCCATGCACTGCTTTGGAACTACAGTGAAAACATCTACAAGGGGCAGTTCATCGAACAACTCGACGTTGCGGCACCTAGCACGAACGCACCAGTGCTCCCAGGCATATCCAAGCTGCCTGGTCCTGGTCAGTTTTACGCCTCTCCTGCACTCTCAAGTTTATTGAAAACGATTCCAAAAGATGAGCTCGGTGACCGCTTCCAAGGAACACAGATCGGTACTATTGGAGAACAGGCGCTGTCTTTCCCAACTGAGCTGGCCATCTACGTCGGATACGCGCCTTCGCAGCTCGCAAAGCTTCCTGGCACCGTCGAGGTTACTACTATCGCCAATCAGCCGCAGCTACAGGGAACCACCAACATTTACCGTGAGGCCTTTGGCATCGGTATACTCGCAGTCCTATTTCCCCTCCTCATCTTGGTTAATACGGCTACCAGGCTATCTGCTGCCCGCCGCGAAGAACGGTACGCAGCGATGCGTCTCATCGGGGCAACGCCGCACCAGATCAATGTCATTGCTTCAGTCGATGCTATCGTCAGTTCACTCCTGGGGGCAATCCTCGGAGCACTCATCTTCTTGGCACTCCGCTCGTTGATTGCAGATATATCGATTTCCGGCGTAAAGTTCTTCGCCAGCTACGTCACACCTACCGTTTGGGGCTATATCGGCATGATCGTCGGCGTCCCTATTATCGCCGCAATCGCATCGCTCATATCGCTTCGTCGTGTCCAGATCTCCCCGCTCGGCGTCAGCCGCAAAACGACCCCGCCAAAGCCTGGCATATGGCGCCTGATTCCGCTCATTTTGGGCGTTATCCTGTTCCCATATGGTGCCTCAACGGTAACCGGTAATGGAAATGGCCGCCCAGGGCTCTTGTTTGGCGGTTTCTTGCTGATCATGATCGGCATCGTATTGAGTGGCTCTTGGATAACGATGCAGGTGACAAGATTGTTTGCCCGTTTCGCTCGCAGTGCGCCATCACTCTTAGCAGCTCGCCGGCTATCCGACAATCCCAAAGGCGCATTTCGAACGATCAGTGGCCTCGTGTTAGCCGTATTCGTTGGTTCAGTCGTGTCTGTTCTCGTACCAGCAATCAACTACGCCCAGGATCCTACGGGCAAAACGTCTCTCAGTAACGTACTTCGCGTACCATTTGGCGTTGGACCACTGAACAACGGGCTTCCGCCAAAGGCTGCCGCAGCCATGGTCAGTAAGATGGAATCATACCCGGGGACAATCGTCATACCATTCTACACAAACCCTGTCTTTGCTGCGTTCCAGCAGCAACAGTTCACCGCTCAACCAAAGCGGGGGCCAGGAACCATTAGAGGACCTCTGATAAGCCCGAACGAACAAGTCCCAGATGATGACATTGCTAGCTGTGCAAGTCTCGCACAAATAAGTACGCTTGGCTCGTGTCCTTCCGGTACTAAGGCAGTCACACTCACGCCAGATAATGTCCTACAAGGTGATAACCCTCTCTTTGTCTATAAGAACTTGCCGATTGTCACAAGCCACAATCCGGTCAGTACCGCAAACCTAAATACCCTCTCATTGAACGGTATGCTCATTGAGGCGAACAATCCCAACACACTTGAACAGATCCGGACCTACCTCACGGTATACAGCGCCACAACGCAAGATATTGGTGGTGGCAAAGGCGGCGACAGTTTGTCTTCATGGCAGATGGGGACACTTGAGCCTGAAACGGTAGGCGAGGTTGCCGCAATCCGTAACAACGACGATTCTAACGTTGGTCGAGCCGTGCTTGCCGTTATCGCCCTCACCCTGATTACTGCCGGCTGTAGCTTAGCTGTAACCATCGGCGGTAGCCTCGTAGAACGCAAGCGACCATTCACCCTGCTCCGTGTCAGCGGTGTCTCACTTGGAACACTCTATAAAGTCATCCTGCTTGAAGCTGCCTTACCACTGCTTGTCGTCTCTGCAATCGCTGCCGGCATTGGTTTAGGAGTCGGCATTCCCGTCGTTAAGACGTTGCTCAAGGGCTTCGAGCCGAAGAATAGCACGGAGATTCCCGTACACCCAAGCGCTGGATACTATATCGCACTTGGCATAGGACTTGTCGTAGCCCTTGGGTTGGTTGTCATTACGTTACCACTCCTAAAGCGGATGACACGGCCAGAAGAAGCCCGCTTCGAGTAGATAGCACTCATTCAAATTCCAGTTCAATGAGGGGTTTCGATACGCTTTAACAGCAATATCAGCGTACCCCTCGGACGCTCACAATAAATAAACATACATGTCGAAGATACGACAAAACCCACGGAAAGCAAAAGCCCGAGAAAATAAATTCTCGGGCTTTTCTTGTATCTGTTACAAAACTGGTGGCGCCTCCCAGACTCGAACTGGGGACACAAGGCTCTTCAGGCCTCTGCT
>CAYVOS010000030.1:0-9008 GCA_964453515.1 uncultured Candidatus Saccharibacteria bacterium
AGCTCATGGCATTTTATGAAGAGCTGGTAGATGCCGAATCGGCCACGAAGTTTTTTGATGAAGCGATGGAAACCGTAGCAAACTTGGAAAACTTGCCGCGAACCAATGCCATATTCAAGGACGACCCAGACGTGCGTAAAGTTCAAATGGAAAATCATAAAGTGGCGATTGTGTATCTAGTGGATGACGACCGTTTTGAGGTTATCGCTATTCGTGCCTATCACCAGATGCAAAACCCTACACGATACCAAGAATCGGTACGGGAGCGTATACGAAAAATTCGTGGCTAAGATAGATATGCGATTTTTGCTTAGCCAGAACATGGCCGATCCTTCTATACTTTTGCTTGATAATACCTCTGAGCAAAGCGAGGGACAGGTTTAGGAACCTGGTCCGCTATTCGACTGCTTGCTCCCCTAGGTCTGGACAGGTCGGTTTTAGAACTAAATATCAGGGGTGGGTATGAAAGAATCGACATTTCGGACGGTTCCAACATTTTTGTGCAACACTTAAGGTACTGGATTCTAACTGTTAACAGAGGCGAATCTTTAAGAAGTAACTTTGAAAAATATAGAAAGACCGCTCTTGGAACCCGGTCTACCTCTGTTAGTGCTTGGTCTGGCTCCGGGGACTTGATTCGAACTTAAAGAACTAGTACTTCTCCACCAATATTTTTTGCGAAATAACTGTCGTGTGAGATGTAGATAATAGCTCCTGCATAGCCATTTAAAGCGTTTTCCAATTCTTCAATGCTAGGTAGGTCAAGGTGGTTAGTAGGCTCGTCTAAAATGAGTAAGTTAGGGGAACCAACTAACAAACGAATGAGCTGTAAGCGTGCCTTTTGTCCGCCGCTTAAGCTACGCACAAGTACTCCCCTGTCGGCAGCCGGATTAAACAGATAATTTGCCATGTCTTGCCTGATCTGTTCATCAGTTACTCGTAAATCTTTAGCATCATAGATAGCCTTGATGGCATCATAGAGCGTCATATCTAAAAGTTCTGGACCAATTTCTTGATCGTACATACTGATAGCCAGGCTGCGATCGCAATCGATAACACCCGTCCCGATGAGTGTTTCAGGTCGCTTGCCCTGCCATGTCAGGGTAATCGCCTTTACTAAAGTGGTTTTGCCAACACCGTTTCGACCAACTATACGCAGCCGCTCGCCACCGCTGAGCTGGAATGAGATGTCATGAAATAGCGGCTTATTGTCATACCCAAGGCTTAGCTTATCTATACTCAACAAGGTACTGGTAGATTCAGAAGCACCTGTTTCATGCAGCCGAATATTTTTGGCTCTGAACTTTTGATAATTTTCGGTTGTTTTGGGTTTGAGCATTTTAGCTGACTCACGATCAATCCAAAAACTTGGTTTCTTATGATTCTCTAGCACGGTGTTTAGTTCACGTTCATATCGTTCATACAGCGTGACCCAACGTGGGCCACCGGTGGCAGCACGAGCTTTTGCGAACGCAATTTGTTCCTTAAGATTAGCGATGCGCTTTTCGCTAGTACCAAATTCGTTGATGGCGTTCGTAGTGGTAACGGCATTTTGTGCCAGGTACTTGTCGTAATTACCCGGGTAGCTAAAGATTTTTTGATCTTTGAGTTCCAGAATTCGATCAACATTTTTAAGTACGTCACGGTCGTGTGAAATAACTAGGACGGAACTCTTGACGGTTTTAAGCCATTCGATAAAGGAGTCTTTTGCAAGGTAGTCCATGTGGTTAGTGGGCTCATCTAGGAGGATGACTTGCGGTGCGGCTAGTTGAATGGCGATTAACTCCACGAGTCGCTTCTGGCCACCACTCAATGAAGTAAACGGCTGTGCGAGTAGCGCCTTGTCCAGTTGGTATGCGTCAAACAGCTTTTCTAAGGAATTTTCTACTTCGAAGTATCCACGTTCTGAGAATTTTTCTAAAGCTTCGGTATATGTGTTGATTTTCTTAAGATCGTCGCCCATATGCTCGGGGTAGGTCTGAAGGATAGTCTCCAGTCGAGCAAAGTCGGGCAGCCTGCGTGATACGAACTCGATGGTCGTACCCTCCGAATCATGGTGCTCTTGGCTCGTGGCCATAAGAACCTCGCTTTTGGAACGAGTTACTTCACCGCTAAAATCGGTATCCTTACCCGCAATGATATTGAAGAGCGTGGTTTTACCTGTTCCATTACGCCCTAAAAATCCTACCTTTTCATTATCGGATACCCATAGCTTGACATCATGTAACAGAAGCTTTGAGCCGATGATCTTTTCAGAAATAGTTACCTGTAGCACGCCTAAGGATACCACGGATATTTTTTATCTGTTGGATTATCGTCGATATACCTTAGCGTATAAACAAAACGCGGGCAGCGTAAGTAACAAATAAATTCGTGATCTTGCTTGGCAAATTAGCTTCTTCTGTGGAATCGATAGGATAAACGACAAACAGTTGCCCTACGAATTCAATAACTCGTGTGTCAAGCTACCTTAAACGAAGCGTGCGTTTGCCAGAGCCTACAGGCTGCGCAAAAATACCGTTAAATGAGGGGGCGTTACGGTAACGACCTTTGCCGTAATCTCAGGCAAGCAGTTTGGCTACAAGATGGTGAGGGCAAACAGACAGGTCAAAGCAAACCTACGCTTCTACAGAGGTCAGGTATCCGGCAAGATCCCAGTAGGGTTGGTCGCCTTCCTCATCACGGTACGGCTCAAGTGCATATTTAGCAAATAATTCCGAGCAAAGCGCCGTAGGCTCGCCATCTACGAAGCGCAAAGTTCTAGCCGCAACGAAAAAATGCGGATCTTCAATAAGCCCAGGTACCTCAGTGCCATCCCTATCAATGTATGGGCCTACATGGTCCAGCCGGTAGCCCATGGCGATTACTTGAATGGTTTCCTCATAGTCGGGTACGATACCACCGCCATCAATTACAAGACGATACCGATTACCTTCTTTCAACCCACTGGGGTCGGGTACTTGATTAACATGATGGAGTGGTTTCTCGGGACCCATCAGATGCGCACGCCAAGTATTTAGGTTACGGATAAGAGGATTATGTGATCCAGCGGGTTTTTCACTCATAAACAGGCTCCATAAAACTTATATTCATATAAACACCTCCCCTGTTGCATGTCAACGATCCCTAGCCTTGTTGCCCCAAGCACTGCCTATCTTTTAGCCCAGTCAAACGGAGTGTTTGAGAAACGGGACACCAATACATCGGAAATGTCGGGGATTTGTTCTGCGGGGGCTATATCTCTCTTTAGTAACGAGGGGTGGTGCGAAGCCGGCTCTTAACGCTTGGGAAAACAAGAGTAACCTACCGATTCGACCGTTACCATCACTGAATGGGTGGATTTGTTCAAAGGTTATAATTGGGAACAACTATTTGCCTAGCTTGGGACCACACTATGTTCCCGAAAGGTGCGTGCGTATCCACTGGCATATTATTAATTTTGAGTAAACTTTCTTTCCCAATTTTCTTTGCGGCCCGACGCGCACGCCTTTCATGCTTGCGGCTAGCAAACTCTGCGATTAACGCATTCGATAGGAAAATATCTGTTATACAAGCTGTAAAAGATCCGGCGTCAACGGTGTATGGTGTGGCTGAAAAATCTCCCCCCAAAACGAAGTGATAGTAGCCTACTCCAAGGGCTAGGACCCCAGCAGTCACTGCGATTTTTCTGACTAATCGGGCCCGCTCGGAGACAATAACTTTATAGCCGTGCAATCTGTCCGCTACGTGGCGAGCCTCATGCGTGGCAGTCTGAGCGCTGATTGGACTTTTGCCGTCAACCGTATAAAGCTCGATATATGATGTTCGGCCATAAATTCTGTCTCGTATTTGATCTGGACTTTGCGAGAAAGCTCTCCCTCGGACTGCGATATTATTAGAGCCTCTGATTACGATAGGGCACGAAGCGATGTCAGCTTCATTCATACCGCCAGCTCGGAGTGCTTCTATAAGCAACTCGTAATCAACGTCATAGGTAAGGTTCTCTCGACGTGCTCGTTCTCCAAGCTCTAGGCCGAAGGCAACAGGAACAAAAGGATCTGTAACGACCTCAGGTGTCATATAGTAATTACTCCATATTGTACTATTTATGTAAAGGCTCTCTAGCAAACACTTCGTGGTGCAGTGAATCAGAAGACGGGGCAACTACGCGCTGTCGTTTATTGTAGATATTGGTTCGAGCATCCTCGTAGTTTTCATAGAAGTGTTCGTAGCGTACACCGATCTTCTTTTGTTGCCAGTCACCATTATAGGTTTCGGGCAATTCGTCATTTAGCACGTCGCGAATGGTGCGCTAAATTATGGCTCTAAACAAACACCACAAAAATTACAAGAACACAAAATAAGGTTGCACAATGGGACAAAACGATGTAGAATATTCATCGAGTGAACAGCGTGTGCTAACACGCATAAATCATTACTTAAACTATCCGTATCAGAGAGACAAGCCCCCCGTGACTGCCAATGGTCTGAATCTGCCTGTGTCTATGCGCCGCAACCCGGCGCCCCTGTTCGTGGTTTCCATCATAGTGGTTGCGTTTATTCTCGGCACCGCCTTCCACGCCCAAATCAAAAACCAGCTTAATGCCTGGAAACTCCTACCTCAGCCGGAACGCCTGACTGAGCTCTATTTCACACAGCCGAACAATCTGCCGACAACGTACACTCCCGGCCAGTCGCAAACCGTCCACTTCACCGTACACAACATAGAATACCGGGCTGAAACTTATCCATACAAAATCGTAGAAACCAGCAAGGACGCTAGTAAGACCCAGCCGCTCGCAAGCGGTAGGTTCACGCTGCTTCAAGATCAGTATCAAGCAATGAACATCGGCGTCACGCCCGTTGACCTTGGCGCTAATGCCAAAATCATCATCGAATTACCTACCGTTAACGAACAAATCGATTATTGGGCACAGAGGAGCGACCAATGAATACACTATCAGTAGTAATACCAGCCCTAAACGAAGAACATGGCATCGGTGATGTTCTAAAAGAGATACCAATTAAAAAACTCAAAACACTTGGCTACGAAACCGAAGTGCTGGTTATAGACAATGGTTCTAAGGACAAGACGCCGTACATCGCTCGCAGCCATGGCGCCCGCGTTATTATCCAGCCAATCCGCGGCTATGGAAACGCATATAAGGCAGGCTTTGCTAACGCTACCGGTGACATTATTGCCACTGGTGACGCAGACATGACTTATCCGTTCGAGATCCTGCCCGACGTTATTCACATGATTGACGACGAAGGCTACGACTTTATCAACACTGACCGCCTGGCTACGCTCCAGGCGGATGCTATGGAAGGTTCACACATTTGGGGTAACAAACTCCTGAGTATCGTTACGCAGGTTCTCTTTCGCTGGCCATACAATGATTCACAGAGTGGGATGTGGATCTTCAAGCGAAGCATTTGGGACAAACTCGATGTTCGCTCATCCGGTATGCCTTTCTCCCAAGAGCTCAAGATCGAAGCGTTTGTACGCGGCTTTAAGTGCGCAGAAATTCCAATTGACTACCGTGCTCGAGCTGGCGAGGTAAAGCTCAACACTATCAAGGACGGTATCGGGAATATTAGCGAATTATTTAAAAAGCGCATGCAATTCGGGTTGTTTCTGCCCAAAACACGATCTGCATTAGCTGAGGCCTTGGAAGAAACCTCTCAGATAGGTGCTGAGGCCGAATGAAAAAACAAAAAATCGCACTGGTTTACGATGCTATTTACCCCTTTATAAAGGGGGGCGGTGAAAGGCGTTTTTACGAAATGGGAAAGCGCATGTCGAAAATGGGATACGACGTTCATTGGTATGGCATGAAGTTCTGGGACGGGCCTGACACTTACGAACACGATGGTATTACTTTGCATGGTCTGTGCAAAGCAAGGCCGCTCTACACAAAGTCAGGCAAACGCTCAATTTCTCAGGCAATAATTTTTGGCATTAGCTCCTTCAAGTTAATATTTGCTGACTTCGATATTATTGACTGCTGCGGATTTCCTTATTTCTCTTTGTTCCCTGCGAGGCTAGCTGCTACTTTAAAACGCAAGCCACTATATGCTACCTGGCACGAAGTCTGGGGTAAGAAGTACTGGAAAGAATACCTTGGTGCTGCAGGTATTGTAGGGTTTTTGATTGAGCGAATCGCAAGCGCCTTGCCTAATCAAGTAATCGCAACAAGCAATCACACGGCTAAACTCCTCAAGGATGAGCTACTTGCCAAAAATGTAGTTGTAGTCGAGAACGGCATTGACGTTGAAGCTATTGAACAGATTGCACCTGCAGCTGAAGCATCCGACCTTATCTACGTTGGCCGCATTATGGATTTCAAGAACATCAACATGCTACTTGAAGCCGTTGAGATTCTAAAAGATGAGAACGTCAAGCTGCGATGTACTATCCTTGGCGATGGACCAGACAAAGAGAGGCTACAGACGCTTGCAGCAAAGCTCAAGATTGATAAGCTGATTACCTGGATTCCATTTTTGGAGAATAGCGCAGAGGTATATGCTCATATGAAAGCGTCCAAGCTGTTTGTATTACCATCTCGGCGCGAAGGATTTGGCATCGTTGTTATAGAGGCAAACGCTTGCGAAACAGCCGTCCTTACGGCAGACTACGCAACAAACGCGGCAAAGAATCTGATAATTCCGGGAAAGAATGGCTATGTTTTTCAGCCAAACGCATCAGATCTAGCTAGCACAATTAAAAACTCACTTGGAGACACGCAGGAGTTAGGCAAAACAGCACGACAAGTCGCGTACGGTTACGATTGGGGCCCCCTTACTGACAAACTAGTTGGGGTGTATGAGTCATGAAAATAATGCATATCACAAAGAAATATCTCGATATATTAGCCGGAGACTCTATCGTTGTCGCTAACTTACAGAAACAACAGGAAGCGAGAGGTCACTCTGTCGTTATTCTGACGAGTAAGTGCGATACAATTGTAGATGGCAAGGGTGTATATAACTTTGGGCTAAAAGATACTGCGAATGGCTTAGATAGTATTACACTTAAACGCCTTACGTCGCTCTGCATGCTTATGTTTAAGGCATTCACGTTGTTGAGGGTTGAGCGTCCTGATGTAATTCATACCCACTCAATTGATATGGCGTTCGCTGTATCATTAGCAGCGCATTTCTATAGGATACCAATCGTCCATACATTCCATATAGTCACGTTTAACGATCCGCAGCAGGCGTTTATTCGCAGAAAAAGTGAACTTCTCTTTTTGCGTGGAGCTCGACCAGATAAAATTCTAATACTCAATCCTATTGACATTAAGGACTTCCGCAAGGCGGGTTTTTCTAATATAGTTTTTATACCTAACGGTGTTAATATTGAAGACTGGCGAATTGCTAAAAACACCGTGCACAAGAAAAAGTTTACGTTTATTACAGTAGGTAGGCTAGAACAGCAGAAGGGGCTGAATTATCTCATCGATGTTGCTGCGACTCTGCGTAAAGAGGGAGCAAACTTTGAAGTGTTGGTCGTTGGAGAAGGGTCACTGCGCCAACGGCTGGAAAACCAAGTTAAAGTACTAGATCTAGGCAGTCATGTGCGTTTTCTTGGGCTTCGTAGGCCAATGCAATTGCGTAAGCTATATGCGACCTCTGACTGCTTTGTTCTGTCGTCATTATGGGAAGCGTTCCCACTTGTACTATTGGAGGCATGGGCAGCCTGCCTCCCCGTCATAGCTACAAAGGTTGGAGCCGTGACACAGATAGCGAAAGACGCGGCAATTCTTATCGATAGTGGCGACACGAACGCACTCAAAAAAGCCATGAATATGGTTATGAATGATACGACTTATAGACAATTGCTGAAACGCAAATCAAGCGTTACGGCGAAGCAATATCGATGGGAGAATGTAAATAGAGCAATAGAAGCAGAGTATAAATCAGTTACTGAGCCAGCTGAGGCGATACTATGGAGCTAAAATTTAATATGCGTAGCTATAGGGTTATAGTGGGCATACTTACGGCGCTTGCGCTAGTCAACGCAATAATTGCTCTCAAAGCACCCCTTGGATTCGTTACGCTTGCATACCTCTTTACTGTGCCTGGATGGGCACTCCTGAAAACTATCTCACCGAATACAAGGTTTGATAGTAGCATCACGTTTCTGCTTAGTCTTCCGTTGAGCATCGGCATTCTTATTATTGATGGCCTTTTTATTAATACATTGCTTCCACATTTTGGCATATCCAGACCGCTTGCGCTTAACCCAGTGCTTGCGAGTATTGATATAGTCTGTATTTTGCTTTGTGTTGCTCTGTGGGTCAGGACAAAACGGAGCGTAGTCTCATATACAATTAAGCTTCCGGCAATGAGACGGTTGCTTGCCAACAGTGTTGTTGTACTGCTGCCGGTTCTAACAGCCGCGGGTGCAATGAGAATAAACAATGGCGGGTCAGATGTCATTACACTAGTAGCGATAGGTGCAATGAGTGCGTTAATTTTTGCGCTCTTTATGAAAAAGGCTATAGGCCTAAACCAGACCTTATTCCTGTATACGCTGTCAATCAGTACCCTCTTCTTGTGGTCGCTTAGAAGCTATCATGTGTCGGGCGGCGATATCGGTGTAGAGCATTATGTTTTTCGGTTATCGATGTCTAACGGACGCTGGCTTATCAATTCCTTCAGAAATCCATATAACGCATGTCTCAGTATAACTATACTACCAACGATGCTCGCACATCTGACTAACTACAGTGGAGAATGGCTGTATAAACTCCTATATCCCATCTTGTTTGCTTCTGTGACGCCCATGGTTTTTGCAATCTTTAAGCGGTTGGCTCCGAAACGGACTGCTCTTCTTGCAGCGATATTCTTCTGTACCCAGTCAGTATTCATCTTATGGATGCCCATGCTTGCAAGACAAGAGATAGCACTGATATTCTTTGCGGCTATCATGTGGCTAATATTCGGTGACGTGCCCCTTTCGCGAAACCCTCGGCGTATTGTTATATACGTTCTTTCGATTGCGATGATTCTGTCACACTACT
>CAYVOS010000031.1:0-7098 GCA_964453515.1 uncultured Candidatus Saccharibacteria bacterium
GAGCGAATCCATATGTCGCGCTACTAGCCCCAGCAAGTGACGATCCAATAAAGGCCCCGTTAGCGTTTCAGGTAACAATTCCGGATTCCGATCCGAAGAAGTGAACAGCTCTTCCCCCATATTCCAATCCCTATTTATTGATGTACGTTCTGAATTGTAGAGAGTATGCTACAGCGTAAAAATAAGATACTTAACAGATTATTCGTTATCGAGAGTGAGCGTGGTGCAGCGTATGTAGCCACCACCTTTGGCGAGTTCATCAAGAGTAACTGTGGTGACGTTTAGTCCATGGGCTTCAATTGCTGCTTTCAATTTTGGCGCACGCGCCCCCATGATAACGGTTTCTCCCGATGATACGAGGTTGCAGGCAAATGCCTGCATTGCTTCGTCGAGGGAGACCTCGATTTTCTCAATTGGAACCGCACGCATGCAATATTGGCTCTCCTGCGTTAGCGCATCGGGGCACCAGGCAATTAGGTCTTTGCGGAGAACAGAAACCGCAAGGTCGATATCGTAAAAGAAACTGTCAGGCAAGCCAGTAATCTGATTGAATACGGGTTTGCCGTTCGCATCGAGTTCCGGGATTGCTTGGAGTGGAATGATCTCGTACCCGAAAGTCTGCGCGAGAAAATCATGGATGCGCGGGTCGTTCCGGTAGCCGGTACCGGTGAAGAGCAGGTTACCGCAGGGGAGTGCGTCACCCTGGCCGCTGAATTGAAACGGGGGACGGATCACTTTTTTGTCGAGGTTTTTTAAGACTCGCTCAGCGTACGGTTCCTCACTCTTGCGGGGGCCTGGCAGGGAAGACAGAATGCAGGTATCACCGCGGCAGAGTCCCCAGTTGGCAGTAAAGATGCCGTCCTGGCAGCCTACAGGCTCATCAACCTTGATGACCTTGATGCCGGCAGCTTCGATTGCCGCCTTAACATTGGCAAATTCAGTTGCGGCTTTCACTGGGTCGGGTTGGTTATTCTGTTTGGAGTACGGATTTAATTCTTTTACCGAAAAGTACTTCGGTCCTGACATTAAAACCGTGCGATTTATTTTTGCGCTCATAGGTAATGCATTATACCATCAGCTATTTATTTTCCGGGGTGTCGTCATAAATTGGCAAAACACATGTATTGTCAATTTATGGAGACTTGAAGCCGTTCGACTGGAACGAGCAAAAGAGCATAACTCTAAAGACAACGAGAGGAATAGGCTTTGAAGATGTAGTGAGCGCGATATAAGAGGGTATCCCGTATCAAACTTAGCTTCTTCCTTATTGCACAAAGCAGTAGCCAAGTAATGTACGTATCGCTCAGGTAAAGTTTTTGCTTGACAGTATATTTGGCACTCGATTATTATGAGTGCTGATAGTTGGCACTGTGCTATGTAGAGTGCTAATATATCCCTAGGAAGTAAGAACTAAACGGAGGAGTTCCAATCATGAGTGTAAAGATTCAACCCCTTGCCGATTACGTCGTCGCTCAGGCTGAAGAGGCAGAGACCAAAACTGCCAGCGGGCTGTACCTGCCGGAAAAGGCAGCCGAAAAGCCTAAGGTAGCGAAGGTATTGGCAGTCGGCAAAGAAGTGAAGCAAATCAAAGTCGGTGACCGTATTCTATACAAGAGCTACAGTACGACTGATGTTAAGGTGGAATCGGAAGAGTACATCCTGGTCAAAGAAGAAGACGTACTCGCGACCGTTAAGTAGTCTGGAAATAAGGAGTTAAAGAGCATATGGCGAAAAAGGTATTTTATGACGAAGACGCTCGCAAGCGAGTTCTTGCCGGCGCGGAGATTCTTTACAACGCAGTAAAGACGACCATGGGCCCGAAGGGCCGCAACGTGGTGATCAGTAAAAGCTACGGCGCACCGACCGTCACTCATGACGGTGTCACGGTAGCAAAAGGCGTCGAGCTCGGTGATGTCGATGATGAGACCTTGGGATACAAAGTCGGTGCCGAATTGATCAAGCAAGCTGCCAGCAAAATGAACGATGTAGCTGGTGACGGTACGACGACCGTTACAGTTTTGACCTACCATATTCTGAACGAAGCCAACAAGCTGATTGCTGCTGGCCACAATCCGATGTTGCTTCGCAAAGGTCTGGAAGCGGCCGCACATGACGTCATTGTCAAGCTTGAAACCATGAGTGAAGACATTCAGGGCAAGAAGAGCCGTGTGGCGGAAGTGGCAACCATCTCAGCGGGTGACGCTGAAATCGGTAACCTGATTGCCGATGTGATGGACGCAATCGGACGCGACGGTGTCGTCACCGTTGAAGAGGGTCAAAGCCTGACGCTTGAAAAAGAAATTGTTGAAGGCTTTACCTTTGACCGCGGGTTTGTCAGTGCCTACATGGTAACCGATACCGCCCGCATGGAAGCGGTTTACGACAAACCAGCTATCGTGATTACTGATAAGAAAATCAGCTCGGTCCAGGAATTCCTGCCACTCCTCGAGAAGATCGTGCAGTCTGGCAAGAAGGACCTCGTGCTGATTGCAGAAGACGTGGAAGGCGAAGCACTGGGTACGTTAGTCTTGAACCGCTTGAAGGGTGTCTTTAACACCGTTGCCGTCAAGGCTCCAGCCTTTGGTGACCGCCGCAAGGATATCTTAAACGACATCGCTATCCTAACCGGTGCGGAGGTCATTACTGAAGACCGTGGCATGACGTTTGAAAACGTCGAACTCGACGTAGTCGGTACTGCCCGGAAAGTTATTGTTACTAAGGATGAAACCACCATCATTGAGGGTAACGGCAACGAAAGTGAAGTTGCTGCTCGCATCAAGCAGATTAACGCACAAGCAGCTGCTGCAACGAGTGAGTATGACAAAGAAAATCTTGAGAAGCGCCGCGCTGCGCTCAGTGGCAAGGTCGCTGTCATTAAGGTTGGTGGTGCTACTGAAACCGAAATCGAAGAAAAGAAGTATCGTGTTGATGACGCCGTCAACGCCGTAAAAGCTGCACTGAGCGACGGTATCGTACCAGGCGGTGGCGTTACCTTGATCAACCTGACCGCCACGATTACGACCAGCGCTGACGACGATGACGCCGTCGCTGCTGGAAAGCACCTTTTGAAGCGTGCTCTGGAGCAACCATTCCGCATCCTGCTAACCAACGCTGGCCTGAATGCTGACGAATGGCTACCACAGGTGAAGGCTGCAAAGCCAGGACAAGGTGTAAACGTCAACAACCCGGCCAAGCTGGTAGACTTGAAGGCTGCCGGTATCGTTGACCCGACCCGCGTTACAAAAGAGGCGCTGCAAAATGCCGTATCAATTGCCGGTACTAGTATGACGATGGGTGCGCTCGTCGTTGACGTCCCTGAAAAAGAAAAAGCCGCTCCAGACATGGGCGGCATGGGAGGTGGCATGGGGATGATGTAATCCCCCGCCATTTCGGTACGAAATGACCCCGGTTATACGGGGTCATTTTACTTCACTCGACAAATATCAATATTTTCCACGAACCCGACTTCGGCACGGGGATATCGCATTAAAATAGGAGCCCGTAGACTCCTATTGCTTAAGTGTTCGCTTCGAACTGGTAGCTACATTGATTCTTGGTCGGCACCGTCTGCCTGACTTCCTTCACTGCCTTGTTGCGTGAAGTAGTTGATCTCATTTACAACGTCGAGCAGTGCTTGCGCCCGAGCCTTTTCGTCTTCGATTTGCTGGGCAGCTTCGTAGGCATCTTTTAAAAGATCCTGATTATCAGATGCTTGAATCAGCATCATGGTAGTACGGAATTTTTCTTCTGGAGATTGGTCAAGATGGCCAAGCAAAGGGGTAAGCTGCTGTAAGGCATCTCGTTTAATATCGAGAAGGTCGTCAATATTAACTGCACCCGCAACTGCAGGAGCGGGCACGCTGGCAACGGGCGCCGGATCGGCTGCTTGCGGCGCATCGGTCATGATGTACTCGCCAGCGGTATCTTCAGCTGTATCGTCGGTTGCGTTGGCCGGTAAAGTGGTAGCAGGCTGCGTTGTCGGCGCAGCGGCATCGTCTGCTTCGAGGTGTGACAGTGAAGTGTCAAGTTGAGGTAGTGGCATGCCGCCAGGATTATCTTGTTGTGGATTTGTATCATCGTGCCCGAACATTAGTCCCCCTCATGCTTATGCTCAATTTACGTTATACTATAAAGCACATGTCAGCAAAATCAAGACAGGAGGGTTAAATGCTGGATGATCTTAAGATGATCCATGAACGTGATCCACAAGATGCGTTAGGGGTTGCAGGAAAGCAGTGGGAATATGTAACTCGTGAATTCGATGCGAGCTTTAAACCGACTGGCGACATTGCAAACGTGATTATTGCTGGAATGGGTGGGTCTGGTTGGCCGGGTCTGATTTTGAAGTCATGGCCGCGCCTAAGCGTACCGTTTGAAGTCATCAGTGATTATAACTTGCCGTCATATGCCAACGATAAGACCTTAGTCATCTCATCGAGCTATTCCGGCAATACTGAAGAAACGCTCTCTACTTTGCAGAATGCCCAGGAACTCGGTGCGCAGATTGTCGTCGTAGCTTCAGGTGGCATGCTCATGGATGAAGCTAAGAAAAAAGGCCACACCTTGTTCGCTATTCCAGCTGGAATTCAGCCGCGTATGGCGACGCTATATTTCTTAAATGCCTATGTAAAGATCTTAAGTGCAGCCGGACTGACCGTCGGAGATATTTCCGAACTGTCGGCAGCGAGCGAATGGCTTAGGGGCGAATTGGCGCAACTCGGCGCTGACGTGCCGACGAGCAAAAACCAGGCAAAGCAGATCGCCCAAGAGCTAATGGGCCGATCCGTCGTGGTCTATAGTGGTCCGTTACTCTTCCCGGCAGCACACAAGTGGAAGATCTGTATGAATGAAAACGCCAAAAATACCGCTTGGGATGATCAGTATCCTGAGTTCAATCATAACGAGTTCATCGGTTGGTCAAGTCATCCGGTCGAGAAGCCGTTTGCGGTCGTTGAAATCCGTTCACAACTTGAGCACCCGCGTGTGCAAAAACGGTTCACGGTCACTGAGCGCTTGCTCTCCGGAAAGCGGCCATCGCCGATTGTCGTCGAGCCAAAGGGTGATACGTTACTGAAGCAATTACTTTGGGGAATTGCTATGGGCGACTTTGTCAGCGTCTACCTGGCACTACTCAACAACGTTAATCCGACACCGGTTGATCTCGTTGAAAAATTCAAAGTTGCACTCGACGAGTAAGACCGACACTGCTCTGCGGTACAATGGTTTCCACGGGGTTATAAGGGACCTATGGATGTAAAAGATCTGTTTCGGGAAACGACTGCGGCGGCGAGTGCTTGCATCGTACACATACAACCAGCACAGCTGCATAACCCGACACCGTGTACCAACTGGGACGTGCGGGCGCTACTACAGCACATGGTCTATGAGATGAGTTGGGCGCCGGATCTTTTGGCCGGAAAAAACATTGCAGCGGTCGGCAACGCCTACGAAGGCGACCTGCTGGGTGATGATCCGCTTGGTGCTTGGGGGCAGGCACTAGCTGCGGCACTAACGGCGGTCAAGTCGGCAAACCTTAAGAAGACGGTTCATTTGTCATATGGAGATTTCTCGGCTGAACACTATATCCGGGAATCTGCCAGCGATATGCTGATCCACGGATGGGATGTCAGTAAGGCGATTGGCCACCCGTTGACCTTTGATGAGCATGCGGCACGCGAAGTCTACGAGTATGCGCTTCCGCGGGCGGCGGAATTCACGGGTAGCGGCTTGTTTGGCAAGGTGGTACCCACCAAAGCGGACGATCCAATACAGACGAAGCTGCTGGCGTTTTATGGACGGCGATCCGACTGGAAGCCTGCGTAAGATCTGTGGTCAGACTCCTTACAGCCTACATTCAGGTAGAAATGCCATAATGCCCCTACAATTTGCGGTAAAATTGTAGGAGAACTATGAAAATTCTAATTGTTGAAGACGAAGAAAAACTGGCGCGAAGCCTCGAGAAGGGCTTGAAGGCGGAAGGCTACATCGTTGATGTTGCCGGTGATAGTGATACAGCTGCAACGCTGGTTGAAACCAACGCCTATGACCTGATCTTGCTCGACTGGATGATCCCTGGTAAATATGACGGGCCGGAGCTTATCTTGCAATGGCGCAATCACCGCGAGCAGGCGCCGATTTTACTACTAACTGCACGGACTACCATCGGTGATCGGGTACACGGGCTCGACGCTGGCGCTGACGACTACCTGACGAAGCCGTTTTCATTCGACGAATTACTGGCCCGCGTGCGCGCGCTACTTAGACGTCCGAAAGAGCACGCCGGTGGCGATCTCGTGGCGGCTGGTATCGAGATGGATACCATTGGCCGGAGCGTCACGGTAAACCATAAGTCAGTACAGCTGACCGCCAAAGAATTCCAGCTTCTTGAGTACCTGCTGGTACATAAGGGAGAAGTCTTAAGTAAGGACCGACTACTTGATCACGTCTGGAGTGATGAGTCACGGGTGCAGCACAACACGGTCGAAACGTTTGTAGCCAATCTGCGAAAGAAGATCGGCTCAGGAGAGAAAGTGATTAAAACCGTTCGGGGCTACGGCTATAAGATAGAATAAATTTCATGTTCAACATGTTTCACTCAGCACGGTTAAAGCTTACCGGATTTTATCTGGCAATTTTACTGTGTTTCACGCTCACGAGCTCCTTCGGCATTCGTCTTCTGGCGGACCGCGAGTTTACACATGAAAATGACGTGCAGCGGCAGGCGGTGAGCGTGCTGGAACGCCATGCTTGGGGTGTTGCGACGCAGTTCCTGGTACCTACCAAACCGCGCAATGATTTTGCTGCTGTCCAGCAGGATCAGGGCATTTTGGTCCGCGATCATCTGAACCTGGATCTGTTGTACTTCAATCTTATCGCGCTTATGGTCGGTGGCCTCTTATGTTACTGGTATGCCGGCCGAACCTTGAGGCCGATTCAGGAGGCGCACGATGCCCAGCGACGATTTGCGGCCGACGCCAGCCATGAGTTGCGCACGCCGCTCGCGAACATGCAGATGGAAAATGAAGTATTCCTGCGCCAAAAGTCATTCACGGAGGCGGAAGCCCGTGACCAAATTAACAGTAATCTGGAAGAAGTCCA